>JAJZEE010000004.1 GCA_021805735.1 Bacillota bacterium | reverse complement strand
GGCGCGGAACCCTTCACTCGGTAGGCAAAAACGCCCTGTGGCGCAACCCACTGAATCACGGTGCCCGGCCGCAGGCTTCCGGCTTTGCGCAGCGTGGGATTCTCCGTCACGAGAATGGCGTCGCTGCCTTGGCCAGGCAGCGTGCTTCCTGACTGCTTGGAATCGTATGGATACGGCTCAGACAAGAGACTAAAAACCGTTGTGACAACCTGCCGGAATTGCTTTGGCGGCGGGGTGTCCAGAAAGTCGCGCGCCGCATTACTCAGTAGGAGTTTCATTCATGCGCTCCGCGATCCAGGATGCTGTTTCTTTTGCGTCCATAAATCCTTCCGCCGCCTGTCGGGCCTGCTCTCCCCACCAAGCGTCCTCGAACTATAAGGTGGAGTCTGATTGCGGTGACGGATACAGTTGAATGGCCGTCGTTGACGTTTGCGACAGTATACACTCACGAAACTACGATGCAGTATATTTGATAACATTATAATGTATGCAAAATACGATTGTTTTTTGGTTTGTTTCCTAATATAGTTAGTCTGCGATCACAATAAACGTTGGCATGCTGGTCGCTTCTGACCTGGAGCGTGCTCGTCGTGAAGAGGAGTTTGAATATGTCCGTCATGGAACCTCGCAAGCGTCTCGCTGTACGCTGCGACGGGTGTGACGTATAATGGAAGAAGCGGAGGAATCGCAATAATACCGCGTAACAGCAAGGACCTGGTACTCAAACATCTTGCGCTGGCGTTTGGTGACCATGCGCTCACTGCGTTTGGCGTCGCGCGACAGGCTGAGGTGAAACGGGCGCTTCCCACGGAACTGGACAGCGTGGATCTGCGAACCGATTTTCTGGACTTCGTGCTTGAAATGTCCGATCATACGATTCTGCACCTCGAGTTTCAAGCGAAAGAAGAAAAAACGCTGCATCGATTCCTGCTGTATGACGCGCGGCTGCACCAGCAGATTCTGCGGTCAGTTCGGACGGTGGTGCTTTATACAAGCGGCGTCAAGCACGCGCCAAGCATACTCGATATCGGGTCGGCGATGTATCGCGTCGAGAATGTGTTTTTGATCGAACGGGACGGCCATGCGGTGCTCAGACGAATCGAAACGCATTTGGACGAAGACCGATGGGAACCGGAAGACCGAATCGAACTGGCGTTTGCGATGCACATGCGACACCGGGGGGCCACGCGGAGACAGGTTTTGCGCCGTTGTCTGGACGCGGTGGACCGGATTCCAGATCAGGCGGAGCGGTCGTATGTGATCGCATTGTTTCTCGGAATGAGTGCAAAACGACTCAGGGAAAAGGAATGGAAGGAGGTCGAGGGGCGGATGGAAAATACGTTTAAGATGATGACAGACGCCGTTGAAAAGCGGCTGGTGCAAATCGACGCCGAGTTGGCGGAGGCGGCGGAGAAGGCGCGGGCTGAAGGGCGAGGGGAAGGCGAAGAGAAGGGGATCGAGGAGGGCATGCAGAAGGGCATCGAGAAGGGCCGGGAGGAAGGCCGCAGGGAAGTGGCAAGAGTGATGTTGGCGAGAGGCATGGATGTTGCGCTGGTGTCTGAAGTGACGGGGTTGTCGCCGGAGGATATCCAACGCCTTCTCGCCCACTGAGCCAGGGATACTTAAATCGCGAACCCGTACAATATTTGATAAGGCGCACCAAGCTGGCGGCAACCTCTTCACCGCCAGTTAGAGTGAGCAACCACAGCGGCACCATGAAACTGCTCGAAGAGGTCAATGACTATCAAAACAGGACGGGCCTCTACGTTCGGTATTATGATGTTTCGCCGTCCATTCATCCCCGCAGTTCCTGTGGTTTCTGGAACACTTCTCGGAATGGGACAACCTTTGTGGCGTCCCGCTGCGAGGGGAATATGGCGAGCTGGGGCGCGCCTTGCATCGCTTGGCGCGTGACGAAATGCCGCAGGTGCAACAGGGGTTTGCCAACCGGGCGCACAACGCCAAGGTGGCGCTGCTGCGGCAGTTGGCGGACGAACTGGGCCAGGTGATACTGGTGAAAGAACATCCACTGATGGATCCAAAGAACGACGTTGCGTTTAAACTGCTGTTTGGTCAACCGGGAAGCGCTGAGATATTGATGGCGTTTCTTAACGCCTTGCTGCATCGAACGGGCGCCGACAGGATCACGGCCATTGAGTTTGCCGACTCGGAATTTGCAGGCGACCACAAGAAAGATCGTGGGTCCCGGTTGGATGTCTATGTACGCACGGATGCGGGGGAACACATCAATATCGAGATTCAGATCGCTGAACAAGATATTGCCAAACGGACGCTGTTCTACTGGGCGACCATTTTCAAAGCGCAGATCAGGAAAAACGCCCAGTGGACGAACTTTCCGCAGACGATCACCATCAATATTGTGGATTTCACGGTCTTTGCCTCGACAAATCGGTATCACACGTCGTATCATGTATGCGAGGATGTGGAACATTTCCGCTTGTCAGATGTGCTGGAGATCCACTTTATAGAACTGCCCAAATTCAGACATTTGTATCACACACAGTTGAGCGTCTGTCTGCAGCATCCGCTGGAGCGCTGGCTGTTGTTGCTGGATGCCAACCAGCACAAGGAAATCAGGACAGGTCTGGAGGCGATCGCAATGTCCGATCCAACAATGGGAAAAGCGCTTGACTTGTGGGAGGAGATCAGTCGTGATCCGGATAACTGGGCGGCTTACATTTCGCGGGATAAGGAGTTGCGCGATCTGTACAACCTCCAGAAACACGCTGAAACAGCCTTTGACAGAGGCAAGCTGAAAGGCAAGCTGGAAACGGCTAAGGCCATGCTGGAGGATGGCTTGGATGTGGTGAGAGTATCCCGGCTGACAGGCATTCCGGTTGAGGAGTTGGAGCGCCTGCAAGAAGAACATCACTGATGATCAAACGAGGCGGATCGTCCACGTCACGACTGAGATTTGAGGTGGGCTTTATGACGGACACGAAACTGCGGCGCCCGGCACAACGGATCCTCATATTTCAGTCCGTGTGTCCTGCGGGCGATGCCATGGAACCGGTGATCACCATCATGCTGCCAAACGAAGACTGACAACCGCACCCAACCGGGTTCGGGGAGAACCTCCCCCTATCACACAACCCCCAGATGGTGCGCGAGTACTCGAAGTGTAGGATTTGCGTCTCCATGCCCCCATTTTGTGAGCGAGGGGAAACGGAACAAGAGATCTTCAAGAGGCAACCTCGAACGCTCGATCGCCCAAGCGATAAGTTCCCCCTTTACTCCTACACGAACCGTCATCGGCTTCCCTCTCCCCGAATGCGTGCATGACACGGCGTAAGGCGGCATCGTCCATTTGTCCTTCTCATCATACCGTATTACAGGCGTGTTCGTGAAGGATACTTGTCGCGATCTCGGCGCGCAGGCAACTGTCCGCCGCCTCGGGCTCCCACCAACTGAAAGAAATGGCCGCCAGATTGTTTCGCCCCAGAAGGTGGAGTCTGATTGCGGTGACGGATACAGTTGAAACGATTTTGCACCTCGAGTTTCAATCGAAAGAAGAAAAAACGCTGCATCGATTCTTGCTGTATGACGCGCGGCTGCACCAGCAGATTCTGCGGTCAGTGCGGACGGTGGTGCTTTATACAAGCGGCGTCAAGCACGCGCCAACCATACTCGATATCGGGTCGGCGATGTATCGCGTCGAGAATGTGTTCTTGATCGAACGCGATGGCCTTGCGGTGCTCAGACGAATCGAAACGCATTTGGACGAAGACCGATGGGAACCGGAAGACCGCATCGAACTGGCGTTTGCGATGCACATGCGACACCAGGGGGCCACGCGGAGACAGGTTTTGCGCCGTTGTCTGGACGCGGTGGACCGGATTCCAGATCAGGTGGAGCGGTCGTATGTGATCGCGTTGTTCCTTGGAATGAGTGCAAAACGACTCCGGGAAAAGGAATGGAAGGAGGTCGAGGGGCGGATGGCAAATACGTTTAAGATGATGACAGACGCCGTTGAAAAGCGGCTGGTGCAAATCGACGCCGAGTTGGCGGAGGCGGCCGAGAAGGCGCGGGCTGAAGGGCGAGGAGAAGGCGAAGAGATGGGGATCGAGAAGGGCCGGGAGGAAGGGCGCAGGGAAGTGGCAAGAGTGATGTTGGCGAGAGGCATGGACGTTGCGCTGGTGTCTGAAGTGACGGGGTTGTCGCCGGAGGATATCCAACGCCTTCTCGCCCACTGACCCTGGGATACTTGAATCGCGAACCTGGCCGGAGCGTGCTGTGCGGGTTTCTTGTCGTCCGCTTGTATGTGGAAGAGGTCGTCTGTTCGTTCGCGGCGACATTTGCGATGTGACTGCGGTGCGCAGCGCCATGCGGGGAGTGCAGGCGATCGTACACTTTGCGGCCGAGAGCCACGTGGATCGGTCCATTGCGTCCAGCGCGGAGTTTGTGCGGACCAATGTCGAAGGCACGCGTGTGCTGCTCGCCGTCGCGCAGGAGCTTCGCGTTCAGAAGTTCGTGCATCTGTCGACGGACGAGGTGTACAGCACGCTTGGCCAGGAGGGCTATTTTACCGAAGAGACGGCGCTTGCGCCGAATTCCCCCTATAGTGCGTCCAAGGCCGGGCCGGATCTGTCGGCGCGGGCGTACCATGAAACATACGGGCTGCCGGTTGTGATCACGCGCTGTTCGAACAACTATGGGCCGTATCAGTTTCCTGAGAAGCTGATTCCCCTGATGATCATCCATGCTCTGGAAGGCCAGCCGCTTCCCGTGTATGGCAAAAAACCCGCACCGCTCTGGCCGGGTTCGTGGTTCAGCATCACAGGCTCAGTGGGAAACAAGACGTTGGACTTCATCGAGCGACAATCCTGTCACTTTGGAAACCTTCTCCACGCCGTCTCCCATTTCAAGCAGACGCTTTGCAAGAGCAAGCCTTTCCTCATTGCGGCCTTCCTGTCGACCTTCCTCCCGGCCCTTCTCGATGCCTTGCTCTTCGCCTTCCTCCCGCGCCTTCATGGCAGCAGCAGCCAACTTGGCGTCGATTTGCACCAGTCGCTCTTCAACGGCGTCCACCATTCTTTGAAACATGTCGTCCATCCTCCTCTCAAAGTCTTTTTGTTCCTTCGCCGTGAGCCGTTTCGCGCTCATTCCCAGGAACAGCGCGATCACATATGCCTGTTCTGTCCGATCCGGTATTCGGTCTACCGTGTCCAGACAGCGCCGCAAAACCTGTTTGCGCGTGACCCCTTGATGTCGCATGTGCAACACAAACGCGAGTTCGATTCGATCTTCTGGAATCCACCGACCTTCGTCCAGATGCGTTTCAATGCGTGAAAGTACCGCATTGCCGTCTCGCTCGCTCAGAAACACATTCTCAACGTGATAGACCGCTGTTCCAATATCGAGTATGCTTTGCGCGTGCTTGACGCCGCTTGTATACAACACAACCGTCCGCACTGGACGCAGCATCTGCTGATGCAACCGCGCGTCATACAGCAGGAAGCGGTGCAGCGTCTTTTCCACTTTCGACTGAAACTCCAGGTGCAGAATCGTCCGATCGGACATTTCAAGGACAAAGTCCAGAAAATCGGTCCGCAGATCCACGCTGTCCAATTCCGTAGGCAGCGCCCGTCTCACCTCGGCCTGTCGCGCGACGCCAAACGCACTCAGCGCATGATCACCCAACGCCAGTGCAAGATGTTTGAGCACCAAGTCCTTGCTATTTCGCGGTATCACCACGATTCCCCCCGCCCTCTCCCATTATACGCCACACACATTCTAGCGTACAGAGGTACGTTTGCGTTTCGCGTTGGCGCTTTTGCCGCACGTATGTCGTATGTGAGTCGGCGCTATCCCATAGGGCGCAGCGGCCGCGCCAAGACGGCGAATAGCGGGCTGCCGCCTTTCCGGGAGCCGCTCTGATCGACAGGCGTCAATTCCTCTCGGTTGATGCCGCTAAGGGCGCCCAGTTGTCTGAAGTGACGGGGTTGTCGCTGGAGGATATCCAACATCTTCTCGCTCACTGAGCCTGGGATACTTAAGTCGCGAACCCGTACACTACTTGATTTGTATCTGGAACATTTGTCAACGCCTATTTGCTAGAGAACTCTGGACTGGCGAAGACGGCGAAGAGTTGGGTTTTGCCCTTTCTTGTGATCGACTGCTCGACGAGCGCCAATGATTCGCGATTCACGCCGCTCAGGTTGCCGAGCGACCGAATCGGCGCGGAACCCGTTACGCGGTAGGCAAAGACGCCCTGTGGCGCAATCCACTGAATCACGGTGCCTGGCCGCAGGCTTCCGGCTTTGCGCAGCGTGGGATTCTCCGTCACGAGTATGGCGTCGCTGCCTTGGCCCGGCAGCGTGCTTCCTGCGAAGTGCCCTACCTGCGCGGTCTGATTGGCATACGTTCCTTGGACGATGGGCAGATCAATGCCCAGGGTCGCGATGCGCAAGTGGCCGATGTGCTGCCGGGGCTCAGGAAGGTATGTCCACGGCCCTGCGAAGGTGTTGGGGGCGGTGGAAGGGGTATAAGGAAAGATGAGAGTATAACCCAGGATAGCCGCCTGCTGCACGGTGGCAAAGCCGTACCGGAGCGTGGCGCCCGCCAGCGCCAACACGATCAGGCCCGTGGGAACGGCGACGATCAACCAAGGCCACTTGCGTCGGCGTTTCTTTGAACGCGTTCCATCTGGGCCAGCGATCGGCAATTCGGCTGCGGTCGATTTCCTGTTCATAAGCGGTTGCCTCCGGACACGTAGTTTAGTCGACCGTCTCAAAAACGCGGCATGGGCACGAAGTGGTGATACCGCTCCAACTCATACGCAGCCTGTACTGCTATATCCACGGCTCTCACATAGCCCACGATCACGCCTGACGAGAGATCGCCGGGGTGCGGGCGCATGGCGGCCAATTGCCTTCCGCGGCTGTCCTCGAGCAACACTTTCATGTGATTTTTCACGCTCAGCTTGTAATCGGCGATATTGATCGGTTTCCCATCGAGCGACACGAAGGCCACTCGCAGGTGTGCTTGGTCGATGCTCGAGGCAAATAGGCGGATCAATTCCAGCTTTTGCGTTTCGGTCAGGGACGCGGCTCCGGTGGCGTTGCCGACAATCTGTTCCATCTGCCGGGCGTTGACTTTGATTTGGTTGACTTCCCCTTGCGTCAGGGAGACACTTTGCAGATAGGCGTATAACAGATCAATGCGATTGGTGTTAAGGGTTAAGAGTGCATCCTCGAGCGCCAAGGCCTCCCGTCTCATCTTGATCATGGGGCTGATTGCGGCTGGATGCTTACCGTGAGGGTGTTTCGTGCCCGCGTGTTTGTTAACAACGTGCTTGTTAGCAACGTGCTTGTGCGCCGGCTGCTTTGCGTCCACAGATTTGTGCGTTTCGTGCTTCTGCGCGACGTGGTTTTGGCTGTTTGCTTGCGCCAGCGCGGATGAAGCGGTTCCCATGATCAGGAAAGTCGACAGGGCCAGCGCAGAAGCGAGGCGTAGGGGTTTATGTACTATTGACACGATCTCACTTCCTCTCCCTATCATCGGTGGACAAGTTGGCGCAAGTATAGCAGATGCACGGAGAATCTTCCATTGAAAGATGACACTGGCGGCTGTCAGAAGCGTGGGAAACGGGTGCGACGGCGCTGGAAGCTCGATGTGCGTCGACGATTGGCAGTCGCAGATCCGCGCGGTATACTACAGGCAAAGAGGTGACGCAGTGGCGCGACAAGACACGCTGATGAAGGCCCTCGCCAGTTCCTTATCCGGCGGCGCGAAGGAACACCCGTTGAAGTGGTGGAACGAGACAATGAAATTGTGATACGCCGAAAACAATACAGTCTCGAAGAGTTATTAGACCAAGTGACTGTGGAAAACACGCACTCAGAGACCGATTGGGGCAAGCCGATGGGAAGAGAGACGTGGTGAACGACATGCCCTATTGTCCCAAGCGCGGAGATCTCGTCTGGATGGTGTTCGACCCTCGTGTGGGCCATGAACAATCCGGGGCTCGATATGGCTTGGCGCATGCAAAACGGTCGCCGATCGTGAGCAGGGATTTGAGAGGGTGCTGGCACTGGTGCCAAAGGTGTCAGACGAGGCAGAGAGGGAACTTGTGGTGGCTGCGTTATTGGCGTTTGGCGACACGGAACTGGGCGATGCACAGAGGGAGCGACTGAGAAAGGAGCTGAGAAATGTGTCCAAGATCGCACAGGAGTTGCGCGAGGAAGGCCGGGAGGAAGGTGAAGCCAAGAAGGCGATAGCCGTGGCTCGGGCGATGCTGGCGAAAGGGTTGGGTATTGCGCTGGTGTCTGAGGTGACGGGGTTGCCCGCAGAAGAACTGGAGCAGCTTCGCTAAGAGTTATCGAACTGAGTTAGGTAGCGTGGGGGCTCGGAGTTTCGGTCGCGCAATTCGGACGATCTTGAGTACAGAATAGTTCGGATACGCCCCATATTGTTGGAAAGAGAGTTGTGGGTAAATCCCATATCTTGATTGAGGATGTTCGCCACGGACGTTTACAATGAGGAATCAATGGGACTTCCGTGGTTATTATTCAACGTCACTTATTGCCCGGGGTAACCACAGGTACAAAGCAGAATATCATAGGAGGTTCACGTTATTTTGGATACACGCCGATCTGCCCGCAAGCCTATAGGAAAGTCTACACCGCGCATGAGGCCCGCGCACATGTGGCTGCTGACCGCGCTGGCGGTCGCAGGTTCATATGCGCCTGCGGCACAAGCGGCCACCGCGCAGACGTCGACGACACTGCAGGCGAGTATCACGGCGCTCGCTGCGCTGATCGCGGCTGACGCCGCCAAGACGCACGACGGGGGGCTCGCGCAAAAGTTATCCGCGCCGGTTTTGACCGTTCTGTCGAGTCCGCAGTTTGACTGGAACGAGGTGCTCTTTGGTACGGATACGCTGAGCGCCACGGAGTCGCAAACGGCGTCGAGTCTGACGCCGGATTTGACCCTGCTGTTTACGCAGCAAGTGACTACAGAGACGCAGGCGGCGTCGCTTGTCAATTCTGTTATCACGTCCATGCAGGCGATTAACCCGGCGGTGCAACCGGCGGATGTCGTCGCGTATCTGAACAGTATCGTGGAAGGCGGGCCCTCGGAGATGCTTAACTTAGTGGGGCTGACTCCGCTCAATGCCCAAACGCTCGCCGCGAACCTGCACCAAGCGTTTGTCATCTACCTTGCAGGCGCTAGTAGTGCGATCCAGTCTCTATTTGGGTCAACAACCAGCGCGAGCGGCAGCGGATCGTCGGGCTCGGGCTCGACGACAGGCGCCGCTTCCGGGAGCGGTGGAACGTCGACGGGTGGGGGCGGGTCGTCCGCGTCGGGTTCGTCCTCAGGCGCCAGCGCGTCAGGCGCGTCTGGTGCGGGCACACTGTTTCAGCAACTACTGACGACGATGGGTGGGAATTGGCAGTTGCAGTTGTCCGGATATGGCACGCTGAATGTCACTGCGCCGGCCGGCGCCTTTTTGAGCGGGGGCACGTTCACGGTGACGCCCTATACGCTACCGGGGAGCGTATCTCTGCCCGTAAAGACGCATACTCTGACGTCCCTGGCTTTTGAGTTTCCGAACACGACGGCGGGCAAATCGCTCATCGTGACCCTGACGAATCCCGCTATCACGCGCGATACGCTGGTCTATGAAGCCACGGCGAAGGGCGTCGTGCCTGTCGCTGGCGCCGATGTTGTACCGGGAAAACTCTCGCTGACCGTGCAAGCATCGCAAGACATCGTGCTGCTCACCCCGCCGCCATTGACCAAACCGTCGTTCCCTACACATATGCCGGCGCTGAAGGCTTGGCAACGCGCTATCTACGTGAACGGTAAAGCGCAGGCGATCGTGCCCGCGCTGGTCCGAGGCGGTACGACGTATATGCCCGTCTGGAGCGTGATGCAGATGCTGCGCGGCTTCGGCGTAGGCTCTACTTGGAATCAGGGCGTCTGGACACTCTCTGTGCCTTCTGGAACGCCGCAGCGGCTCACGAATCTAGCGCCAGGTCGCGGGGCATACGCCATTGACATAGGTTCACAGGCGGTTCTTCGTCTGCCTGGCATGGTGGCGCTGGATCCTTTGACACGAGACAAAACGACATATATGCCGATTGCTTCGATCATGCAGGTTGTGGGGCGACTCAGCATTGCCAGCGCGTGGAATGGCAAGGTGTGGTCGGTCACGACGCCGCAGTAACTCGGTTAAGGCGTAACAAAAATCAAGGCTCTGCCTCCTTAAGGAGGCGGAGCCTTGACGCGATGCGATCATCGGCCTTGAGCAGCCACAGTCGATCAGTTGGTGGTACTGATGTTGCCGTTCAGTGTTTGATCCAGACTGGCCACTACGGCTTTCGGACCACCCATGACCCAAATGGCGTGAAGTCCGGTTTGACCGGCAAGGTACTGCGCGGTCGAAGCAGGCAGGCCATTTTGGTTGGTCAGGAGAATTGGCACATTGTTGTTGGCGGCAAAAGCGGATGCCGAAAGCGCGTCAACAAACGTGCCTGATGGGGAGCCATTGGAAGAAAGCACGGCGCCCGAGGCATTGGGGAAGTAGTGTTGGTCAATGGCCGCGGCAGTGTCGTTCATGGTTTTTCCGCCAAGACGCGAGACATTGGCGGCGCCGAGTGTTTGGGTCAACTGACTCTCAATACTCGTGGAGACCACATAATTGCCGCCAAGCACTACGGCGTTCTTTATGCCTGCCGATTGCAGGAAGGCGAGTTGACTGGCGGTCAGTTGGCTCTGTCCTGTCTTCACCAGCATGATGGGCGCGCCCTGCTGGTAGGCCACAGGACTCGCCGACACCGCGTCGATCATGGTTTGGCCATTGGCGATAAACACCGTTTGCGCACTCGTCAGCTTGTTCTGATACATGTACTGGTCAATCATCATGGAGGTGTCGTACAGCGTTTTCCCTTCAAAGCTTCGTACTACGGTCAATCCCGCTGACGTCAACGCGTTCACGACAGTGTCGCTGATGGCCTGATTGCCGCCGAGCGCATAGACGGTTTTGGCGCCGAGCGCTTGAATCGCTTTCAATACCGCCGGATCCAATTGATTTTGCGCCGTCAGGAGCAGTGGCGCATGAAGAGCGCCAGCAAGCCCTGCGGCGGAAAGCGCGTCAGGACTTGGCAACTTATGGCCGGCAAAGGCAAGCACTACAGAACTGGCGCCGTCCGGATACGCTGCTTCCGCTGCCTGAATTGAGGTGTCAAGCGCTCTTTGACCTGCGATGCGGTTCACAGATTGCACGCTGCTCGCATTCACCACGGCAAAGGTGGTAAAGTGCGTCGTGGTCATCGTAATCTTGTTTTGACTCACCGAGAAGTTGGAGATCGGTTGCCATGATTGTGTCAACGAGTTCCAAAATACGATGACAAGCGGTGTCGTCGGCGCGCCAGACAACGTAAATGTGATGGTCACCGGCTTGGTGAAGTAGTTGACGGGGGTACTGGTACCGCTGGATCCCGCGCCGTTCTGCAAAACAGCAGACAGTTCAATGGCCTGAAACACATTGCCGATTGCCGTCACGTTGGCTGGCAGTGACGTAAGCGCCTGCATATTGACCTGAATGGGTTGGGTGACGTCTTCAGCAGGAACGGTCACCTGAATTTGTGTGCCGTTGTTCCCGAGCACAGCGGCTGCCAGCGGTTGTCCCGCAACCCCCGTCACGCTGGTGGTGGGAGAAGTCGGCGATGACGATGGGGGTGGTGTTGTACTTCCGCTTCCTGAAGAACTGACATTCACTGTGATCTGGTTAAGCTGATATCCGCGTAGTGTAAGTTGAATGTGCGCGGTTCCTGCGCCGACGGCACTGATCGTCCAGCTTTTGGTGGTCGGGTTTTGGGATACAGTGACCGCGCCGGGATTATCAGAGGTGAGCGTGTACCAGGATCCAGGGATTGAGAATGTCTGGAGCGTCGATCCAGTATCGCTTGCAGGCATCACTGTGAACTGTCCGGAACTACCGCTCGTCATAGAGAGGGTGTTGCCGGTGATGGAAGCGCCATTGAATTGTGGATTGATAGAGGCTTCAATGGCGTCGTTCAATGCCGCAGCCGCGCCAATTCCGTAAGTAGGAGATGTGAAGGTATTGGTAAAGTTTTGCCGATAATTGGCGATCTGACTAACAGAAAGTCCTAGGTTGCCAAGTATGCCCTTGAATTCCGGATTGCTTGCAACCGCAGATTCGAGCGCCGGGTCGAGAACGGTCTGTGTCAACGATTGACCGGCTGAGCCATGAATCAATACACTGGGCAATTGATTTATGATGGCCGCTCGGAAGGATTCATAGAAGTTGTAAAGATCAGTGCCAGTCAAAGTGGTGGTGGGGATATACCCACTTAAATCCGTGTTTAACATACTGGTGATCTGATGCTCCATGGCGACGCTGGCCTTCAATGGATATTTGACGCCGGACGACGGTGTGGGCAACACGAGACTCACCATGTCTTTTATAAACTTAATGGCTGCTGTTTGAGCCGGCGAACCGGAGTAATTAGTGCCATACAGTACGGGGCCCCACACCGTATCATTGGCTTGGAAGACGCTATCAGCAAAAGTTTCAACGTTGGTATAAGTGGTTGATCCTTCGTTCTGTAAAGCTGCATTGAATTGATTAAGATATCCCACCAATTTTGTGAATTGAGCCAAGTTCGTCGCTTGTTGCGTCGCCGCATACGCCGTTGGCGCAACGGTTACCGATGTGAGCCCGATCGCGCCGGTCGTCATCATAATGCTGGCGCCTATATTAAGTAACGCGCGTTTTGACAATATCCGATAGGGTACTGACATAAACTGCCCCCTTCTGCACCTTATGTGCATAGTTTCTTAAGAATATACTACCACAATGACCAATTCTTATTCTAGCTAAATTTCAAAAAACTTTTGGACGTTGCCATTTTCCATCCTGCGAAAAGCGGTACGCGCAGTGGATCGCTAGATTCTCGCCCCTACCCTCTGAGCGTCGCGATCTCCTGCTGAACCTCGCTATAAAAGTCGGTTCGGAGCGTATCCATTTCTGTCGTGGGGTAACCGTGCGCCTCGAGTTGACTCCGCAGCGCAAACAAAATACTGTTCACCTGGTCCTGCGCGCTGTTTTCCAAGGACACAATTTGCGGGATATACTTGGCTTCTATCGCGAGCTTCGATCCTTTGCCTTGGTGATAGTCTGCCCGCGCCTGATTGTACAGCGCGCTCAGGGAGGCCAGATACTGGGCGCGGAGAGATTCGAGCGCTGCGACATAGGGCTGCACAATCTTTGCTTCAGAAGGCTTGAGAGATCTGCTTTGGGCTGCGTTTTGCAACACTCCGCTCTGTGCCGACGATTGGCCGGCGGATGTCGACGTCGTTCCGGTGGACTTCCCCGGTTCCGCAACACTTGTCTGTGCGCCGCTGGACTGAGCGATCTGGCGGAACATTGATTGCACCGCGCCTGCCACCGAAGATGCGCTGGCTGCAGCACCGTGGGCGCGCGGCGCTGGCGCATGAGAATGATTGGTCGCGGCGCCCGTCGAGGACGCGGTTAGCCTCTTGGAGGCCGTCGGTCCGACCGGCGCGGCGCTCCCGCCATGGTCTTGATGAGAGGCTCGTGTACTGCCTGCGTGCGCAGAGGAAGTCGCCGCAGGGCGCTCCGTAGGCTTGTGCGCGGCGGAAGAGGCAAATAGGCCGCACCCCGTTGTCAGGAGCATCGCGCCGACTGCAATCGCGCCGATTCGCCGCGTCCACCCGGCCCTATTCATAGCGCAAAGCATCCACTGGCTGGACGCGCACCGCCTTCAAGGCTGGCGCCAACCCGAACACCAACCCGGTGATGATGGAGAACAGAAGGCTGTATTCTACTACATAGCCCGGCATTTGCGTGGAAATAGCGGCGAAATAGTACCCCAACAACTTGAGCAGGCCATAACTGACGCCAAGACCGATGCCCGAACCTGCCAAACTGATGATGAGCGCCTCCGCCAAAAACTGCAGCAGCACCTGATACGACTTGGCGCCCACAGCTTTGCGAAGACCGATCTCGCGGGTGCGCTCATTGACGACTAGCAGCATCACATTCATGATTCCAATGCCGCTCACAAGAAACGACACTCCCGCAATGCCGACTGTAACCGCGGTGACGAGTTTCATCAAGATGCTCACGATGTGCAGGGCCTCGTCCGCCTTCACGAGCATGTAGTCCTTCGTGCCGTGGTGATCGCTCGAAATCACAGCGTCAATCTGTCCTGAGACCGCATCGACATGCGCGTGATTGCTGACGGTGAAGAAGATCATCGAGGCGTGCCTGACATTCGTGGTATCGATCACCATCGGATACTCGGTATAGGCCCGCTCGTCAAAATTGAATCCGATCAGCTCTTTGGGCGCGAGCACGCCGACCACCCGAAAGGGTACACCCTTGATGACGACGGTTTTGCCCACGGCGTCCGCTTTGCCAAATAACGCCTGCTTGGTCTGCGCGCCAAGCACAATGGACTGCGCCATTTTTTGCAGATCGGTCTGGTCGAGCCATCGGCCTTCCGCGAGCGTGAGGCGAAACACCTTGTCAAAGGCAGGCGTCGTACCCGTGTAGAGGATTTCTGTCGATTTCTGGCCGTAGTGGGCGCTGGCGACGATCTCGGTCTGCGGAACCGCCGCTACGACGCCGGGCACCCGTTTCTTGACGTTGACAGCATCCTGGTAGGTGAGGGTGCTGTTCAGCGTCGTAATCGACAGCAGGGTGCTCAAATCAAACTGTCCAATCTTGCGGTTGAGCACGCGCCCTGGCATCGCCACGATCTGCCGCAGGCCGAAGCCCTGCACCTGACCCTCGATGCTGGTCTGGAAGTTGTGCAGCAATGCGAGCAGAAAAGCGAGCAAGAGCGAACTGACCAGCATCCCGATAAGCGCGAGGAACGTGCGCCCCTTGTAGTCCCACATACTGTGCAAAGCCGCCGAAAAGCTGCGCGCCAGCCTCATGGACGAGCCTCCTCCCGGTCGTCCGGCCGTGCGCCGGCTGACGTCAAACCTGGGGCAGCCGAACCGTCGGAAGCAGTCGCAGCAGCTCGATCACTCGCGCCGTCTGGAACAGTCGCGGAAGCCGCGGCCGACGGAGAAGCCAAAGCAGCCAGACCAGCGGGAGCGGGCGAACCCACCCCGAAGTCATACGCGGATATGCGACCGCCGTGGATGCGCAGACAGCGATCCGCGATGCGCGCGGACTCGACGTCGTGCGTCACCATGACGATGGTTCGGCCCTGCCGTCTCAGTTGTGAAAAGATATGGAGAATGGCGTGCTTGGCGTCGTCATCGAGATTGCCGGTCGGCTCATCTGCGAGGATTAGCTCAGGATTGTTCACGAGTGCCCTGGCGATGGCGACGCGTTGCTTTTCGCCTCCGGACAGGTGGATGGCCCGTTGCCCAGTCTTTTCGAGCATTCCCACCTGAGCGAGCGCCTCTTTGCTTCGCCGCCGCCGTTCGCGGCGTGAGAGCGACGAGTACAGCAAGGGCAACTCCACGTTTTCCAGGACGTTCATGCGCGGCAACAGCATGAACATTTGAAATACAAAACCGATGCGCTGGTTGCGAAAAGCGGCCAATCTCCCGGAAGACAGACTGAGCACTGACTCGCCCGCAAATACGTAGCTACCGGTCGCAGGCTTGTCCAAAAGACCAAGGATGTTGAGCAGGGTGGACTTGCCGGATCCGGACGGGCCGATGACGGACACGAACTCTCCCTTGTCGATGAACAAGTTGACATCGTCCAGGATGGGAATCTTGCGGCGACCGTCGGTGATGTGCTTGGTGACGCTTTGGAGAGCTATCATGGTTACCACCCTATCTCTCTCGAACATGCGCGGAGGTACTCAGAAGCCTGTACCGCCGCACTCTCATCGGCTCTCACGCAATGTCTCGCTTCTCACGGAGGCGTCATGGCGGTGAGCGCAACCACAGTCTATTCTATTATGGACGACGTCAGGCGCGCGCCGCAACCAGCAGCAAAAGAAGCGCAATGACTCCCTGGACTGCTGAGATGGTCATAGCGAACGCATCGTCATTCGCCAATACAATAGCCAGGAGACCCATCCCATTTAGCAGGAGCATGATCGCGATCGAAGCGACGATTGGGGATGAGAGGGTACGCCGGGCACGCAGGTAAGTCGATCGCAACGGGCGTATGCCAACAACATCGAGAAGCAGTGTGGATCCTGCGACATGCAAGCCGGGGTGAGTCAGGTAGTTTCTCAGCAGCAGGGAGATCACGCCGGAAGCGACAACAATCAAGAGGAATACCCAGGAAGTCCTGGACGCTCTTGTTCGACCCCTTCCATATACCGTGACAGACGATACCACGCGAGTCGCGTGGTCGGCTGTATGTGCAGCGCGCGCAAACGATTGGGAACGGGAGTTCTGATCATCCATGCCATAACCTTCCTCGCTGGATTTGGGTGGCGACCGCAGTGAGTTACGAGATAAAAGGTAAGAAAAACGTTTCTTGATTGCCTAATAGTAGCACAGTCTACAGTATAATGGACTGGTAAGACTGGGAGCGGGGATGAGAGTCGGGGGGGCGTGGAATGAAAGGATTGATTCTGTCTGGCGGCACGGGGTCGCGCTTGCGGCCTCTGACCTACACGGGAGCCAAGCAGTTGATTCCAGTGGGCAACAAGCCGATTTTGTTTTATGCCATTGAGGCGCTGCGCGACAGCGGTGTGACTGACATCGCGATCATCGTCGGCGACACGCGCGCAGAGATTCGCGCGGCGGTAGGGGATGGGTCGGCGTTTGGGGCGCGGATCACGTTTATCGAGCAGGAACGGCCGCTCGGCCTGGCGCATGCGGTGAAGATCGCGCAGGACTTCCTCGGCGATGACTCGTTTATCATGTTTCTGGGAGACAATCTCGTCCGTGGCGGCGTGGATTCGTTCGTGCGCCAGTTTCTCTCGTCGTCGCCCGCTGCCCTCGTGTTGCTGTCGGAAGTTCCGGAACCGCAGCATTTTGGCGTTGTGGAACTGGAGGACGGCCGCGTGAAGCGATTGGTTGAGAAGCCCAAAGTACCGCCCAGCAATCTTGCCCTGGTGGGCGTGTATCTCTTTCAATCCGACATCTTTCGCGCCGTCGACGCGATCCAACCCTCCGCGCGGGGAGAGTTGGAGATCACGGACGCCATCCAGTGGCTCGTGGACAACGGACACACGGTGGAACCGCATCAGATTCGCGGCTGGTGGAAAGACACCGGTCGACCGGATGATGTGCTGGACGCCAACCGGCTGATGCTGGAGGCGCTGGAACGCGACGTGCGCGGCGAGGTGGACGAGCATTCGCATGTTGTGGGACGCGTGCAGATCGGCGCGGGCTCCCGCGTTGTGCGCAGCACGCTGCGCGGTCCGATCGTGATCGGCGACAATGTGGTGATTGAAGACGCGTACATCGGGCCATTTACATCGATCAGCGATCGAGCGAAGATTTATAGAACGGAAATCGAGAACAGCGTGGTGCTGGAAGAGAGTCACATCGAGAGCGCGTATCGGATCGACGGCTCGCTGATCGGCCGCAGGGTGCAGATCGTGCCTGCGGTCAATAAGCCAAAGACGATACACCTCGTGCTCGGCGACGACTCCCGCTGCGAGTTTTAGCGCAAGTTTGAAAGTGCAAGACACGATGAACCATGCGGCCCAGAGAACGGCAACGGTGAGGGGATATCGACAGTATGATAGAAGGCGTTGTGATTAAGAAGTTGATTCGTCACTGCGATGATCGCGGCTTTTTCATGGAAGTGTTGCGGGATGATGATCAGTTGCTGTCTCGTTTTGGACAGGCATCGTTTTCCAAGTCATATCCGGGCGTGATCAAAGCGTTTCACTATCACGAAAAACAGGACGATCTGTGGTTCTTTCCCTCCGGCAACGCGCAGGTTGTTCTCTTTGACTTTCGGGATGAGTCAGCGACCAAGGGAGAGACGCAAGTCGTGTACATGGGGGAGGACAACCCGCTCCTGCTGTTGATCCCGATTGGCGTCGCTCACGGCTATCGCGTGCTGGGGCAGGAACCCGCCGTCATCATGTATTTCACCACGAAATCATACGATCCCGCAGATCCGGACGAGAAGCGGATTCCCTGGAACGATCCCTTGATCGGATTCGACTGGACCACACGCAATCGGTAGAGCGCCGTACGCTGCTGATCGCGGAGTCGCGCGGGCGGCGTGTACTTTGAGATGTGGAGGTTAAGTGATGCGCATATTTGTCACGGGAGGCGCGGGGTTTATCGGGAGCAACTTTGTCCGCAGGATGGTTGCCCGCCCGAATGTGGAAGTGGTGACGTTTGACGCGCTTACATACGCCGGAAATCTGGTGAATCTGGGCGATCTGGAAGGACTCGCAGGGCGCCACGCGTTTATCAGGGGCGACATCTGTGACGCGGACGCGGTGACAAAGGCGATGGCTGGCGCCGATGCTGTCGTTCATTTTGCGGCGGAGAGCCATGTGGATCGCTCCATTGCGACGAGCGCGCCGTTTGTTCGGACGAATATCGAGGGAACGCGGGTGCTTCTGGAAGCGGCGCGGGAGTGCGGGGTGCAGAAGTTTGTCCACGTGTCGACCGATGAAGTCTATGGCAGTCTGGGCGCCACTGGATATTTTACTGAGGAATCCTGCCTGGCGCCAAATAGCCCCTACAGCGCGTCAAAAGCTGGATCGGACTTATTGGCGCGGGCGTATTGTGAGACATACGGCCTGCCGGTGGTCATCACGCGCTGCTCGAACAACTACGGACCGTATCAATTTCCGGAGAAACTGATCCCGCTGATGATCATCCACGCGCTGGAGGGGCGTGCGCTGCCGGTCTATGGCGACGGCGGCAACGTGCGCGACTGGCTGCACGTAGCGGATCACTGCAGCGCTCTTGAGGCTGTGCTGCGCGAGGGCGCGGTCGGAGAGGTGTATAACATCGGCGGCCACAATGAACGGACCAATCTGGAGATTGTAAAGATGATTCTCCGCTTCATGGGTCGTGACGAGTCGCTGATCACGTTTGTCAAAGACAGGCCAGGGCATGATCGGCGTTACGCCATCGACGCCTCGAAGATGAAACGCGAATTGGGCTGGACGCCCGCGTATGATCTGGAGCGCGGGCTGGCGGAAACGGTCGCGTGGTATGTCGCGCATCGGCAGTGGTGGGAGGGCATCCTGTCGGGCGCTTATCGGGAGTATTATGAGCGCCAGTATGGGGTTGGGTTGTAGGCGGCAGTAGGGTGGGCGCGGACGGGGTCTTAGGTGCAATGATTGGCAACCGTAGGCAAGCGCGATATACTACAGTCAAAGAGGTGGCGCAATGCCAGGACAGGACACGCTCATGAAGGCACTCGCCCAATCACTGTCTGGAGACGCGGCGCTGGATGAGGTAACACGGCATTTGCAGTCCGATGGGCGCTCTTTGGCGAGGTCCAGCCATCGTACGTGTGGATAGCTGGCGTTCAACTTATGAGGGGATCGTCTGCGACGTGTCAAATGGAAGGTGAACCGATGACGGGTGTGGGGAACAGGGTGTTGGTGACGGGCGCCGGAGGATTTGTCGGCGATCATCTGGTCGCTGCGCTACGGCGCGCCGGCTATGAGGCGGTGGAACATACACTGGGTCAGCGCGGGGTCACGCCTGTTGGCGTGGCCCCAGGCGTGACCTGCGATCTGCGCGATGAAACGGCAGTCTTGCATATGCTGCGTGATGTGTCGCCGGACGCCGTGATTCACTTGGCGGCGCAGAGTTCGGTTGCTGAGTCTTGGCAGAGGCCGGGTGAGACGATGGCCGCGAACCTCGCGGGCACTGCGAATCTGCTCGGCGCGATTCGCGATGTTGCACCCCGCTGCCGTGTGCTTACGATCGGATCGGCAGAAGAGTACGCGAGTCCGTCCAGGGGCTCAGAGTCCGGTTCCGAAACTCTCGATGAAGACTCCTTGTGTATGCCCGCGAATCCGTACGCATTGTCCAAGTATGCGGTCTGGCTGCTGGCGCGCCAGTTTTATGCGGCGTATTCGCTTTCCGTGGTTCATGCGCGTCCCTTCAATCACATCGGACCTGGACAACGGGTGGGCTTTGTGGTGACGGACTTTGCCGAACAACTGGCCGCGATCAGCCGGGGAGAGCATGAGCCGACGCTGTCTGTGGGCAATCTTGAGGCGGTCCGCGACTTTACTGACGTCCGCGACATTGTCCGCGCGTACGTGGCGCTCCTGCAGGGAGGGCGCGCCGGAGACGTGTACAACGTGTGCAGTGGAAAGGGGCTGTCGGTGCGCGCTCTGCTCGATATGATGATCGCCGTCAGCGGCCTGCGCGTGGATGTGCGGGTGAACGAAGCGAAGTTTCGCCCGGTAGAAGTGCCTGCGCTGGTCGGAAGCGCCGCCAAGATTCGCCGAGAGCTCGGTTGGCGTCCTGGTCTGCCGATGCGGCAGACGCTGGCTGACGTGCTGCGGAGCTTTGGATGCCGGGGCGTGTAAGCGCTGACTGGCGGGTGCAACGCTTCGTTTCGATGCGGTCCTCCCCACTTCGACAATTCCCCCAACAGAAACAAAGCATTGTGTGATCATAACCCAAGTTAAAACACATTACCACATAAAAATATCGCTAACCTCTTGATTGATCGGGAGGTTAGTCTGTATAATTCAACTGAAACCGGATACACGGCGTTTGGTTTCGGTTGAATTATATTTTATTTTGTCTGAATGGGAGGATCGGATCGATCTCCATCTTCTCAGGGGAGCAGGGTCGTTCTAAGGCGTGTTGGAAGGGTGGGATTGAACGGTTTTCGTAGATGTGCCTCGACGACCTGCGCAAGTGGCTATGCCTGATGAACGTATACAAGAAGGGGGCATTGGAGTGAAAGGACGCTTCGCAAAGATTGCCATGACGCTGATGGCGGCCGGAATGGTCACAGGGCTTCTGAGTACTGCTTCCTACGCGGCGCCGCGTAAGTATTCTATCGCGTTTGTGCCAAAACTCGTGGGTATCCCGTATTTCACCGCGATGCAAGTCGGCGGACAGCAGGCTGCAAAACGGTTTGGCGTCAATTTTATCTACGAAGGACCGACGACAGCGTCTGTGTCCGGTCAGGCGGAGTATGTCACCAGTCTGATCAACCAGCATGTCGATGCGGTTGGGGTATCGGCCAACAGTCCGACTGCGTTGAATCCTCTGGTTGCCAAGGCAAGACACCAGAAGATCGTGTTTTACGCTTCCGACTCAAACGTGTCCAGTCCGCTGAACCAACTCTGGGTCGAGCAGGCCCGCAGTCAGGCCATCGGCTTCGACGCCGTGGATATCATTGCAAAGCAAATGCACGGCAGCGGACAGTTGGCGATCATTTCAGCCGGCCCAACGGCCACCAACCTCAATACATGGATCAAATACATGGAGATTCGCCTGAAAAAATATCCAAAGATCAAACTGTTGCCCATTCAGTACGCGGGTGAAAGCGTGACTGGCGCCACGCAGATTGCCAGCCGCATGATCGCCGCCTATCCGAATCTGAAAGGCTTTATCGGCGTGGCTTCCACCATTCCGCCGGGAGAAGCGCAGGCTGTGATCGAAGCAGGCAAACAAAAGCAGATCGCAGTCACAGGCGTCAGCGATCCAAACACCATCCGTCCGTATGTCAATGACGGCGTGATCAAGCAGGCCGTTCTCTGGAATCCTGTACAGCTAGGGTATCTGACGGTGTGGGGCGTGCTGCAGGTCCTCGAACACCACAAGTTCAAGACTTGGAACAACGTTCCCGGCCTCGGTCGGATTGAATACTTCCCAAGTCGGAAAATGCTCCTGCTTGGGCCTCCGCTGATCATCGACAAATCGAACATCGGCTTGAACTTCTGATGCTTGCGTGCAGCACGCCCGGATCTCCGGGCGTGCTGCCTACATGGGGATGGGGATGCGCATGAGTTTGCTGGCATTGCAGAACATCAGCAAGGCGTTTGGCGGTACGCAGGCTCTGAGCAACGCGAGCATTGAACTGAGCGCCGGGCGCGTGCATGCGATTGTCGGAGAGAACGGGGCGGGCAAGTCCACACTGATCAAAATTATCATGGGCGTGCTGCAGCCGGATTCCGGACAGATCGTGCTCGATGGCAAAGACGTGGCGGTCTCGATGCCTTAAGAAGCAAGGCGACTGGGATTTTCCTGCGTGTATCAGGAACCCCTTATCTTTCCACACTTATCCGTTTTGGAAAATATCTTCATCGGCCACCCCATTCTCGACCGGTTCGGCAACTTTGACACGGCGGCCATGCGTGAAAAGGCGTTGCCGATCTTTGAGAGCCTGGGACTCGACCCAGACATTCTGCCCGTTTCGATCAGCAAACTGCGCCTCGGGTATCAGCAGCTTGTGCTGATCGCGCAGGCGCTTGTCTACGACTCGCGGCTGATCATGTTTGATGAACCGACTTCCATTTTGTCCGGTGCGGAGACGGATCATCTGTTTAATGTGATCACATTTTTGCGACAGTCCGGAAAAGCCGTCGTCTATATTTCACATCGTCTTGAGGAGCTTCTGGTGATCGCGGATGAAGCGACCGTGCTGACGGATGGGCGGGTGGTGGGCCATACGGACCGCTCGGAACTCGAACCGGAACGCCTGCTGGCTCTGATGGCTGGAAAGGCGACTCGCGACTATGCGGCGCCCAGGGAGCGCAAGCTGTCCGTGCAATCCGAAGAACCACCAGTGCTTGAGGTGGAGCAGCTCACGCTTGATCCTCTGTACGCGAACGTGTCATTCGCTGTTCGTCAGGGGGAAGTGCTCGGCCTCTATGGCCAGGTGGGCGCAGGACGATCCGAAGTGGCGCTGAGTCTATTTGGCTATCTGCGGCCAAAATCCGGCACCGTGCGGCTGCGGGGGCAAGAAGTGCGCATCCGCTCTCCGCGTCAGGCGATTGCGCAGGGCATTGGCTATCTGCCTGAGGATCGCAAATTGCAGGGTATATTCTCGTTTCAGTCGATCTCAAGCAACCTTGTCAGCACTGTGCTTCCACGGCTTGCAGGGCCCCTTTCCAATATCCGCTGGCGGGAAGTCGCCAAAGTTGTGAATCGCTTTCGCACTGAGCTCAATATCAAAATGGGCGCGCCCAGCGACTCGATCATCAGTCTCTCTGGCGGCGGGCAGCAAAAGGTCATGATCGCTCGCTGGATGGCGGAAAATCTGACGGTTGCGATTCTCGACGAACCGACTCGCGGGATCGATGTGGTGACAAAGCGAGACATCCACGATCTGATCCGCAGTTTGGCGGAACAGGGGCTCGCCATCATCGTCATTTCTTCGGATCTGCCGGAAGTGTTGGCAGTGAGTTCGCGCATTATGGTCATGAATCGCGGGTCGATCGTTGCGTCGTATGAGGAAGTGACCGACGCGCTGGCCGAAGACATTCTGGGGGCCGCGATCGGCATGCCCGCGCAGGAGGAGGCGCAATGAAACCACTTGCTATCGCAACACAGAGCACAGGGACTCTGTCGGTCAATCAGTCGCAGCAATCCGGGAAGCGCAGCGTGCGCTACGAAACGATCCTCCTGATCATCGTCGCGGCGGTCGTGGTGATCATTGCGATCGGCTCGCACGGCAACTTCTGGTCCTCCTCCAACCTGACCAGCCTTTTTGTCAATGCAGCCATTACGGCTGTGCCCGCCATCGGCATGACTATGGTGATCGTCATGGGCGGCATCGACGTGTCGATCGGCTCCGTTGTGGGCCTTACCGCTACGGTCGCCGGTCTCGCCTTTGAACAGAACTGGCCCATCGCTCTCGTCGTAGTGTTGACGCTTGTCACGGGCGCCATAGCTGGACTCATCAATGCGTGGTTCATCGCTTCGCGCAAATTGCCGCCGATCATCGTGACTCTGGGCACGATGAGCATCTGGCGGGCCGTCGTGTACGCGCTGCTCGGCGGCAACTGGATCTCCACGATTCCGATGACGCTCACCACCTGGTTTGTGCTCGACAAATTGTGGGTTATCCCCTGGTCGTTTGTCCTGACGGTCGCGATCGTCCTGGTTGCGGCGTATATGCTGCGCAGGCGTCCGATGGGTCGTCACGTCTACGCGATCGGAAGCAATGAAGAGGCGGCGGGTGTACTGGGTCTGCCGACCAAACGGGTCAAATACATGGCCTACGTATTCCTTGGCGCTTTGACGGCGATCGCGGCGCTCATGACGCTCGGTCAGAGTCCGCTCGTGCAGGCGACGACAGGGAGCGGTTTTGAACTCGACGTGATCGCGGCCGTGGTGATCGGCGGAACGAGCATCCTCGGTGGTCGCGGCACGGTGATCGGCAGTCTGTTAGGCGCGATCCTGACGCAACTCATTTCGGACGGGGTCATTCTGTTTCAGATCCAGCCGTTCTGGAATGGGGTTGTGACGGGCGCCATGATCATCATCGCGGTCATCATGAGCTTGCTGAATCAGCGAGGTGCTGCACATGAGTAGGGGCGCAGGGGTGTTTCGAAAGATCGGTGAAAATTACGGTGTCCTCATTCTCGTGCTGGTTTTCACGGTGGTGGGCGCCAATATCCTGCAACCAGGCATTCTCAGTCTCCAGAACGTGTCCTCGATGATCACGTTTGGCGTCGAGATCGGTCTGATCGCCCTGGGTGAGACGCTTGTCATTCTGGGCGGAGGCGGCGGCATCGATCTGTCGGTCGGTTCCATGTACGCCGTTTCCCAGGTCGTTGTGGGTCTGCTCGCGCAAGGCCATGTGAACATTTTGCTGGCGGTCGCCGCCGGACTGGCTGCGGGCGTCGTCATGGGGTTTGTCAATGGTTTGCTTGTCACGCGCGTGAAGATTCCCGCCATTATTACGACGCTCGCAACGATGTACGCGTTTAGCGGCGTTGCGCTGTTGCTGACAGACGGCATCGATGTGTCGGCTTTTCCGGCGTCGTACAGCTTTATCGGCCAGGGGTTGATCTGGGGCCTGCCGGCGCAGTTTGTGCTGCTGTATGTTCCGGCGGCGCTGCTTCTGTGGGTTGTGCTGAGCAAAACGGTGTACGGACAGCAACTGTATCTGACTGGCACCAACCAGCTGGCGGCCGTACTCTCTGGGATCAACGTTAAGCAGGTGCGCATGTGGACGTATGTGATCACCGGCTTTCTGGCCGCCGTCGCGGGCGTGGTGGACAGTTCGCGACTGGTGACAGCCCGTCCGGACGCCGGAGCGACCGCCAACCTGGCCGCGATCACGATCGCCGTCCTGGGAGGCACAAGCATCTTTGGCGGCAAGGGGAGCGTGTGGGGCACGGCGATTGCCACGCTTGTCATCACGCTTGTCAGCTACAGTTTCAGCCTGGCCAATATCAACTCGGTGATTGAAACGGGCACGATCGGCGGTGTCCTGATCGTCGTGATTCTATTCCAGGGCTATCTGGTCCGGTGGTTTGCCCGTGGGGGGAGAGCCAGTGCCAAAGCGTGATGCGGAACACGAGGCGGAACACGAGGCTGAGTCAGCGCAGCCAGCGCGCGAGTGGTCGCCGGGCCGCAAGTTGTACTTGAGCGCGTCTCTGATGTGCGCGGATCCGTTGCGCATCGGCGAGGAGATCCGGCAACTGGAGGACGCGGGCATCGACGGACTGCACATTGACATCATGGATGGACACTTTGTTCCCAATCTGGCGCTGTCGCTCGATCTGGCTGCCAAGGTCCGTCAGGCGACGCGTCTGCCGATTGACATTCATCTCATGGTGGACGATCCGGAGGACTACGTCGCTCGACTGGTCGGCGAACATCCGCACGCAATCGCGTTTCATCTTGAGCCGCATGTGCAGGCGGAGCGATTGAAGGCGACTTTGCAGGACCATGGAGTGAAAACGGGGTTGGCGCTCACCTCTCTCGCCGAAGTGGACAGGATTGCGGCTGTGGCGCCGGATTATGTGCTGTGCATGTCTGTGCCGCCGGGGTTTGCGGGACAGCCGTTTGATGAGAATGTGTACCCGCTCGTCGAGGCCATCCACGGACACTACCCGGCATTGCCCATCTGGATCGACGGCGCGATAAACGAACACCGTGCGCAGCGTCTTTGGTTGTGCGGCGGCAGTGGATTTGTGCTGGGCACTTCGGGGCTGTTTCGCGCAGACCGCAGCTATGCGGAGAGTATGGCGACTTTCGCGCGGGAGGTGGGGTAATACAGTGCCAGCGGCTTTGGTTATCGGCAGTGTCAATATTGACTATTCGTGGCGCGTGGAACAGTTTCCGCAGTTTGGCATGACGACGAGGGCGGCGCTGTCCGCCTCGGAAGTGGGCGGTAAAGGGTTAAACCAGGCGCGGGCGCTGCGTCGACTCGGGGTCGATGTGCGGTTTGTCTGCGGGATCGGGAAGGACAGGGCCGGCGATCGGGTGCGCGAGGAACTCGCTGCGCTCGGCATCGAAGCGGAACTGTTCGTGGCCGACTGCGCGACGGGGCAAGCGTTTGTCGTCGTGGACGCGCAGGGTCAAAATTTTATCCTTGTTGATCCGGGGGCCAATGCGGCGCTCTCCCGCCAGTTCGTCCTGCAGGCGCTACATGAGCATGCAGGACCCCTGCTGTTGCAGATGGAGACGCCGCCAGATCTGGTGGAAGCGGTGCTGCAGCGCGCGTCAGGCGTTTCGCGAGTCTATCTCGACGGCGGACCGTTTCCGATTCGCGATGTGGCTTTGCTGTCAAGGGCGTTTGTCTACTCGCCCAACCTGGGTGAACTCGGCGCGCTGACAGATATGGACATCCCGGACAGTGACGCGCTCCTCTGCGCGATTGACAGATTGCGCGGGAGGATTGAGGGCGACAGTTTGTCCGGCGGGCCGATGTGTACGCTATTTGTCAAGATGGGGAGACACGGCTCGGTGATCGTCCAGCGTGATGGGCGGTGTCTGCTGGCGCCCGCGATGCCGGTCGATGCGGTTGACGCCACAGGCGCGGGCGATGTGTACCTGGCGGCGCTGGCGGCGATTCTTGAGTCGGGCGGCGACGCGCTGGCGGCGGCGCAATTTGCGAATTGCGCCGCGGGTCTGTCCGCGACGGTTCGCGGGGTGGCGAATGCATGCCCAGGGCGCGCTGAGGTCATGGCTGAGATGACCGCGAGAAACGCGGCTCGCGACTGGATGGCGCCACTGGAACTGGCGCCAGGGATGGGGCTGCGACTGGACAACAATTGAACAGGCGGACAGGCGGCGGCAAGACGGGCGGACAGACGGCGGCAAGACGGGTGGCCGGTTCGTAGATGCGCGCCCTGTCAAGACGTGTGCGTGCGGGTTTTTGTGCGATTCTAAAACTTTGCGAGGGAGGTTGTCCCGTTGATCCATGACCTCTGGAACGACGAAGCAGCAAGAGATTTGGACACAGTGTCATCACTACGGTATCGTTCCAACCTGCTGGGGGCGGATCGCCGCGTAGCCAATTGGGGTGGAGGCAACACTTCGAGCAAGGCGACAGTAAACGATTTTAAGGGCGAGCCGCAGCAGACGCTGTACGTGAAGGGCAGCGGGTCGGATCTGGCGACGATCACGGAACGCGGATTTACACCCCTGCGCCTTGCTGACGTACTGCCGCTGCTGGAGCGCGAGTCGCTGTCCGATCAGGAGATGGTGGACTATCTGTCTCACTGCGTCACAGGTCCGGGCTTCCCGCGCGCGTCTATCGAGACGCTGTTGCATGCGTTCCTGCCCTTTAAGGAAGTGGACCACACGCACCCGGATGCGATTATTGCCTTGTGCTGCGCGCAGGGCGGGCGAGAGATTGCGGAGCGGTTGTATGGCGGCGAGGCGATCTGGATTCCCTATCAGCGACCGGGTTTCGCGCTCTCCAAAGAGGTGGCGTTGGCAGTGCGCGACAACCCACAGGCGCGGCTTGTGCTGCTGGGCAAACACGGACTGATCACCTGGGGCGACACCTCTTTAGACGCGTATCGCAATACACTTTGGGCGATCAGACGGGCGGAGGAGTATTTTGCCGGACAGATGGAGGGGAAGGCGCCATTTGGCGGACAACTGGTAGAGCCGCTGCCGGCGGCTGTTCGCGATGAACTGCTGTTCACGGTGCTTCCTGCCGTTCGCGGCATGGTGTCGCAAGGCAAGCGGATGATTCTGCGTTATGACGACTCGCCAGAGGTGATGGAGTTTGTCTGCGCCAGTGACAGCAGGGAGTTGTCTCAGGTGGGCGCGGCGTGTCCGGACCACTTGGTGCACACCAAACGGACGCCGCTGTTTGCGGATTTTACCCCCGGTGACAGCGCGAGCGTGCTGGTGGAGCGGTTGCGGGAACAGATGGAGGAGTACGTGTCCGCCGATCGAGAGTATCAGGAGCGTCACAGAGATCCGGGGGATCCTGAGGGCGATCCGTATCCACGGGTTGTGTTGATCCCTGGGATCGGGATGATCGCGACGGGCAAGTCCGACGAGATGGCGGACGTCAGTGCGCAACTGTATCATCGCGCCATTGAGGTGATGAAACGGACATCTGCCGTTGACGAGTTTGTCTCGCTGACTGAAGCAGAGGCATACGCGGTGGAATACTGGCCGCTTGAGCTCTACAAAATGACGCTGGCGCCGCCGGAACGGGAATTTTCCCGCCGCGTCGTCTTTGTCACCGGGGGAGCGGGGGGCATCGGCAAGGCGAGCGCTGAACGATTTTTGCAAGACGGCGCGCATGTCGTCCTCGCCGATCTGAACGCATCGGGAGCGCAGACGGCATCCGACGAGGCGCAGAGCAGGCACGGCGCGGGACGCTGCTTCGCGGTGGGGCTTGACGTGACCAGCGAGGATAGCGTGCGAAAGGCGTATCAGCAGACGGTCAGGCGGTATGGGGGCGTCGACATCGTCGTGTCCAATGCGGGAATATCGACGTCGCACCCTGTGGACGAGACATCCCTGGATGAGTGGCAGCTCAATATAAGCGTGCTCGCCACCGGGTATTTTCTGGTGTCGCGCACGGCCGTTTCACTGTTCAAACAACAGGGAACGGGCGGAAACCTCGTCTTTGTGGCGTCGAAAAACGGTCTGTTTGCCGGCAAAAACGCGGCGGCGTACAGCGCGTCAAAGGCGGCTGAACTGCACTTGGCGAGATGTCTCGCGGAAGAGGGCGGCGCGTATGGTATCCGGGTCAACTCTGTGTGTCCTGACGCTGTGCTGCAGGGATCGGCCATCTGGTCTTCGGAGTGGAAGGAAGAACGCGCCCGCAATTATGGCATCGGGGTCGATGAGTTGCAAGACTTCTACCGCAAGCGCACGACGCTCAAGGAGAGCGTATATCCAGAGGATGTCGCCGAGGCCATTGCCTATTTCGCTTCAAGTCGGTCGGCCAAGACGACGGGGTGCATATTGACAGTGGATGGCGGAGTGGTCGGAGCGTACACCAGGTAGGGGGTTAGGGCGTGGGTGACAGGAACTGGTTTTCAGAACAGGAGGAGCGCGGTCTCGATGTGGCGCGTGCGCAGGCGTTTCTGGGACGTTTTCAGATTGAGACGCCGTCCTGGGGCTACGGGGATTCTGGCACTCGGTTCAAGGTCTTCAGGCAGGCTGGCGTGCCGCGAACGCCACTGGAAAAATTGGAAGACGCCGCTGTAGTCCATCGTCTGACAGGCGCGTGTTCCAAAGTCGCCATCCATATTCCGTGGGATCGCGTGGATGAGTACGCCAATTTGCGCGCGTATGCGCAGGAGGTGGGATTGACGATCGGGGCTGTCAACCCGAATCTGTTTCAGGATGACGATTATCGCTTGGGGAGTCTGTGCCACCCGGATGCGCGAGTGCGCGAGAAGGCTGTCGCGCATATCGAAGAGTGTATTGCGGCGGCGGGTGAGGTGGGGTCGGACACGATCAGTCTGTGGCTGGCCGACGGGACCAATTATCCTGGGCAGGATGACTTTCGGGCGCGCAAACACCGTCTGCTCGAAACGCTGTCCCGTGTGTATGGAAAACTGCCTGTCGGGATGCGCCTGCTCATCGAGTACAAGTACTTCGAGCCCGCGTTTTACCACACCGACATTCCCGACTGGGGTACAGCCCTGTTGCTGGCGCGGCGCCTGGGGCCACAGGCGCAGGTGCTGGTGGATTTGGGCCACCATCCTCATGGCGCCAATGTCGAACAGATCGTGGTCAATCTTCTGGACGAAAGGAAGCTGGGAGGTTTTCACTTCAACTCGCGGCGCTATGCGGACGACGACCTTATCGTGGGCGCGGCCGATCCTTATGAGCTGTTCCTGATCTTTGCCGAGTTGGTGAAGGCGGAGTTTGTGCATACAGATTTGCAGGATGACGCACGCCAGATCGCCTACATGATTGACCAGAGTCACGCGATTGAACCGAAGATTCCGGCGATGATCCGATCTGTCATGAATGTGCAGACGGCGCTCGCAAAGGCGCTCCTGATCGATTTCGGAGCACTGGCGACGGCGCAGGCCAGCGGTGACGTGCTGGCGGCGGAAGGCGTCGTGCGCGATGCGTTTGAGCTGGATGTGCGGCCGCTGCTGAGGCGAGTGAGAGAACTCGCGGGCGCTCCGCCTGATCCGTTGCAGGCGTATCTGCGAAGCGACTATCCGCAGCGCATCCTCGCGCGGGGCATGGGCGGGCAGGGGTGGAACTGACCGGGACCGCTATGCTTCGATGACACGGATCCCCTTGTCTGCGAACCATGCGGTGTACGCTTCCGGCATAGGGGCGTTGGTGACGACGACGCTGACCTGTTCGAGTGAAGCGATGCGGGCAAAGCCTTCTTGGTCGAACTTGCTGTGATCCACCACAAGAATCGATTGATCGGCGATGGACATCAGCTTTTGCTTGATGTGCGCCTGCATGTCGTTGGCGTCGCTGATTCCACGCTCAATGCTAAGGCCGCGGCAGGAGAAGAAAAACTTGTCGACATGGAACTGTTCGACAAATTTTTCGGCCATGGACCCGCCGTAAGACAGCGATCGCGGCAATAGGCGACCGCCGCAGGAAATGACTGAGATGGCGTCGCGCTCGCATAGATCCATCTGTACGCCTATCGAATAACTCAGAACCAGATGCGGTTCATTCGGCATGATTCTGGCCATTTGCAGGATCGTGGTGCTGGCGTCAAGGGCGATTGAGTCGCCGGGTTCAATGAGCGTGAGAGCCGCACCCGCCAGTTGGGCCTTGGCCCCCAGGTTACGGACTTCACGCTCGGCGAATGGCGCTTCCATCTCGTTGACATTGGCGGGAATCGCTCCGCCATGAATGCGGGTGATCTGCCCGGTGCTCTCCAGCTTCTCAAGATCGCGCCGGATCGTCTCCTCGGTGACGGATAGTGTATCGGCGAGACTCGATACTTTCACGAGTCCATGTTGCGCTAGCATGCTGATGATCTTACGGTGGCGTTCAATGGCTAGCATGGGAAGTACCTCCTGGTTATAGAGCGATCCCGTATTTATGTGTAAATTTCTTTGTTAGCACGGGATCGTTGCCGATTGATTGGTTGCGTTGAATACCATTATAGCAAATGGCGCAGAACCCGCACAATCGCCAGAAATGAACTCCGGTGAGTTGACTGGCTGCTTGTTGAAATCATAAATTGCCGAGATGTTGGTGACAAACAAAAGCGATTCTCTGACTGTATGTCTGTGCTCTAGTGGGGTTAAGTTTGAAAATGTGAGTTCAAGTCGGCGCTGGATGGAGAGGGTTTCTATGAATGGGTCACACGAAGTGAGGCAACAACTGTCCCGGATCGCCGGTAAATTGTGCCAGCACGGTCTGGTGGCGGGGCCTGGCGGCAACATCAGCGCCCGCGAGGGCGGATCGATGTACATTTCTCCGTCGGGGTTCGCGCTTGATGACATCACGCAAGAAGGTTGGGTTGAGGTGGATGTCCAGAGCGGCGTCGTGGTCAGCGGTCTGCGCCCTTCCTCAGAGGTGCTGATGCATCTGCAACTGTACAGGAATCGGCCTGATGTCAATGCGATTGTGCATACCCATCCGGTGTATTGCATCGGAGTGATCAGCGCCGGGCGCGATATCCCCGTCATGTTCGCGGATCACGCCGCCATTTTGGGGGATCTTCCGTGTCTCGATTACGTGCTGCCGACGACGGCAGAACTGGCGGACAGAGTGTCTCAGGCGATTGGATCCGCTGCCGGGGTACTGCTGCGCAACCATGGGGCCATCACGGTGGGCGCGACATTGAAGGAAGCGTATTTTCGTACGGAAATCCTCGAGGATGCGGCAAAAGTATTTGTGATTGCGAGTCTCATGGGCGCGCCGCGGGTGCTGAGTCGCGCGGAATGCGCCGAGGTTCAGGCACTGGAATCCGAAGAGTATCGGGTGAGTCTATTGCAGCGGATGAAGGGGTAATGCGCGTGTTTGTAGCTGGCATCGATGTGGGCACCCAGGGAGTACGCATGATTGTCGCGGACGATGCGGGGAACATCATGGCGCGGGCGGAGCGGATTTTTCCACTTGCGGCAGCGACCCGCTCTCAGGTGGCAGGGCATAGGGAGCAGGATCCAGGCGAGTGGTGGAACAGTGTCAAGATCTGCGTCGGGGATGTGCTGGCGGCGATCCGGATGAAGGGTTATACGGCCGCAGACGTTGTCGCGCTGTCCGTTTCGTCCACGTCTGGAACCGTCAGTGCGGTAACGGAACAGGGGGAACTGCGAACGCCCGCGATCATGTACAATGACGCGCGCGCCGACGCGGAAGCGGTCATGTGCAACCATGTGCTTGGAGATCTGGCGAGCCGTATGGGGTACCGATTCTCGACGTCGTTCGGGTTGCCCAAGATGGTGTGGCTGTCGAGGCACGGCAAGGATCTCAGGGGATGTCGCTACGTGCATGCTGCGGACTTTATTGTGGGCAAATTGACAGGACGATATGATGTGACCGATGAGGCCAACGCGCTAAAGTCCGGCTACGATCTCGTGCGAAAGGAGTGGCCGCCTGCGCTGGAACGGGAACTTGGGCTCGATATCGCGCAGTTGCCCAAGGTCGTGCCCTCCGGAACGCTGATCGATTATGTGAGCCACAGCGTGGCAAGGGAACTGGGGTTAAGCGCGAGGACATTTGTCATCGCAGGGATGACTGACGGCGTCGCATCGCAGATTGCGGCGGGCGCCGTGAAACTCGGCGATTGGAACTCGACGCTTGGCACCACGCTTGTGATTAAGGGAGTGACTGAGGAACTTGTCGTTGACAGCAAGCAGCGTCTCTACAGCCACAGGCATCCGATGGGGTGGTGGATTCTTGGCGGGGCGAGCAACACGGGCGGCGAGGCGATCGAGAGGCGTTTCGGAAGGTCGCAACTGGTCAAGCTTGATGAGCAGGTTCCTACTGTCACGCCTTCGGGGATCGTATTGTATCCACTGGAGCGAACAGGCGAACGCTTTCCCTTTATGGCGTCGCGCGCAGAACGCTTTCAACTGGGAACGCCAGCCAATGAGGTCGAAGATTACGCCGCGCATCTGGAAGGTGTGGCCTATGTGGAACGGCTCTCGTATGACGTGATCCGGGAGTTGGGGGTGGCGACTTCGGACGTCATCCTGGCTTCAGGCGGCGGGGCAAAGAGTCGGGTATGGCTGCAAATTCGCGCGGATGTGCTGCAGCGGACGTTTGTGCCCGCTTTGCGCGTGGATGGGGCCATGGGGAGCGCGATCAACGCAGCGTCTGCCAGCGTATTTGGCGATTTGCTGGAGGCCGTCTCGCACATGGTGAGCTACGGCGCTCCTGTGGAACCGCGCATCGAGACGGCTGGTCGCTATGATGAACTGTATGGGCGGTTTGTCGGGGAACTGGAAGGTCGGGGTTATGTGCGGTGACACCGGTGAATGGGGGTTGGCTGGGGTGATCTATCTCGTGCGTCATGGACAGACGGAGTGGAATGCGGACGGCGATCGATTCTGCGGTTCCTCGGATATTCCTCTTAGCAATGAGGGTTTGCGGCAGGCGCAGCAACTGGGTCGAGTGCTCAGCGCCGTGCCGCTGGCGGCGGTCTACCACTCGGGTATGCAGCGATCGCGGGCCACCGCCGCAGCCATTGTGAGCGAACAATGGACGACAGGCAAAGTTGCCATCGGCCCCGACGGTACGGATCAACACACTGCGAACTCCATCGACGAGGGGGGACTGGTGTCGGCGACGGGAAAGGCGCACGCGGTGCTCATGGAAGATCGAGATTTCCGCGAGGTTGACTTTGGCGCCTGGGAGGGACTGACGAAAAAGCAGGTGGCTGTTCGTGATCCGCTAGTGTTCGCGGCGTGGGAGTCTCAGCCGGGAACAACTGCAGTTCCTGGGGCGGCGCCGGTGATGGATGCGCAGCGTCGGGCGCTCGTTGCCGTCAGGAGAGCGGCGCGGCGGCACGGCCGGGAACATGTGGCCATCGTCGCGCACAGCACCTTGAATCGCCTGTTGCTGACCGGTCTGCTGGACGCGCCGATCGACTCATACAGAAGGATCGTACAGTCTAACGCCTGTGTGAATATTCTCGACTTGCATGGCGACGCCGTGCACATTTATGGCGTCAATATGAGGACTCTTCCGATCGCTTTTTAAGGGGGCGATGTTGGTGTCAAGCGCTCTGTCCAAGTTTGTTGCCGCGGATTTTGGCGCCGGCAGCGGGCGCGTATTTTCTGGCGCCTATGATGGCGACGCGTTACAGATTGCGCAGATTCATCGGTTTGCCAATGAGCCAGTGCGGCTGGCTGGATTTTTGCATTGGAATTTTCCGCGACTGTTTCAGGAGTTGCTCTATGGAATGGGGCGCGCCGCCGCTGATGGACCCGTGCGATCCATCGGAGTGGACACGTGGGGGCTTGATTTTGGTCTGGTGGGCGAGGCGGGCGATTTGCTCGCGTTGCCCGGTCATCACCGCGATGAGCGCAACGCGCTTGGCATGGACCATGTACTTGCGCGCCATTCGCGAGAACGCATCTTTCGCAGTACAGCGATTCAGTTTATGCAGGTCAACACTGTATATCAGCTTGCCGTGATGCAAATGCAGCGTCCGTACCTGCTGGAGGCCGCGCGTCATTTACTGTTTATGCCGGACTTATTTCACTATTTCCTGACGGGAGTCGTTGCGTCGGAATATACGATCGCGTCGACTTCTCAATTATTGGATGCGCAACGGAAACTCTGGGATGACTCGCTCATCGCGGACCTCGAACTTCCACGGCGTCTGTTTGGCGACATTGTGCATCCTGGCTCGATTTTGGGGGCGCTGCGGACTGATATTGCCGCGGCCATAGGGTTGGCCAATACCAGTGTGATTGCCGTTGGAACGCATGACACGGCGTCGGCGGTCCTCGGAGCGCCTGCACAGGCTGGAACCCGTTTTGCGTATATCTCATGCGGCACATGGTCCCTCATGGGGGCGGAAATCGCGCAGCCCATCAGGAATGACAAAGCTCTGCGTCTGAACGTCAGCAACGAGGGCGGGGTGGAGGGAAGCATTCGGCTGCTGAAAAATATCATGGGTCTGTGGATTTTGCAGGAGTGCGTTCGCAACTGGATCGCGGACGGTCTCGATGTGACGTACGAGTCGCTGCTGCATCAGGCGGAGGAGTGCCAGCCGTTTGAGTCCTATTTTGATCCCGATGACGTCGCGTTTCTGACGCCTGGCAACATGGTGGCGCGCATTCAGCAGTGGTGTCGGGAGCGCGCCATACAGCCTCCGCATTCCCCCGGGGAGGTTACGCGGTGCATCCTGGAGAGTCTGGCCTGCAAGTATCGGGTGGTGTTGGATCAGTTGGAGGATGTTCTGGGCTATGGGCTTTCCGTCATTCACCTGGTGGGCGGGGGAGCGAACAATCGATTGCTGTGTCAGTGGACGGCCAATGCAACGGGTAGACTCGTAGTCGCCGGACCGGTCGAGGCCACTGTGTTCGGCAGTATGGCCATGCAATTGCACTCGTTCGGCGAGGTGAACGGCATCGCCGAGATGAGGGACATCATCCGTCGTTCGTCGCGCGCGACGGAGTATGAACCTCGCGATCAGGACGTCTGGGAAGCGCAGTATCGCGTGTTCGCGGCGGGCATTTAGCGTCTGGTCAAGGCCACGGGGCCGCGAATGGGCAGGCAAACGGAGACGGATTCAAACGGATCAACGGGTCAAATGTGGTTGACGCGGCTCAGAAGTGGTGATACAATTTCCAAAATACCCATCGGAGCCATATCGGCGCGTGAGAAGTTGTCACTGGGTGTTGGAGAACGCGCAGAACGGAAGCAGTAGGACAGAACCCATGCGTTCAGAGAGCTGCAGAGTGGTGCAATGCAGCCCGTGGGAGTCCGAACTCGTCCGGGAGCGGCAGGGCGAAAGGCGCGAGGGCGCCCTACGTCTTGACGGGAGCCTCCGTTATAAGGCGTGCGCATGGGAAAACCCCTGACTGCGACTGAGTGGATTCGGGCATGGCTCGGATCAACAAGAGTGGTACCGCGATGCTGGCCATCGTCTCTTGAAAGAGACGATGGCTATTTTTATTTTGCGGACAGGCGCTCGGGGTCTTGAAAGGCAACACGCTAGTCCTGTCTTTCGCTGCATGGCACGGCGGTGCAGCAGCGCGGCGCACAGAGCACCGAGTCAAAGAGAGATAAAAAAGAGTGGAGGAACCCGCATGCAAAGCACATCGAACCACAGGAGAATCAGCATTTTTGACACGACGCTGCGCGATGGCGAACAGTCGCCGGGCGCTTCCCTGTTCCCGACCGAGAAGATTCGTGTCGCGCACCGTCTTGCGGCGCTGGGCGTTGACGTCATCGAACCGGGTTTCCCCGCCTCCAGCCCAGGGGACTTCGCTGCCGTGCAGCAGATTGCGCGGACCGTTCATGGCGTGGAGATCTGCGGATTTGCCCGCGCCATCCGCGAGGACATCGACGCGGCTGTGGCCGCTACCAGTGAGGCGGAACACCGCAGACTGCATCTGTTTATTTCGTCTTCGCAAATTCATTTGGACTTTCAACTGAAAAAGTCGCGGGACCAGGTGCTCGAACTCGCACGCGAGATGATTGCCTATGGCCGGCAATTTGTGGATCGTATCGAGTTTTCGCCTATGGACGCCACGCGCACAGGGATGGAGTTTTTGGTGCAAATGGTTGAGGCGGCGATTGCGGAAGGCGCCTCCATCATCAACATCCCGGACACGGTGGGTTATGCGCTGCCCGAAGAATATGGCCGCATGTTTGCCACCGTTCGCGCGCAGGCGCGCGGGGGTGATCGGGCGGAGTACAGCGCACACTGTCACAATGATCTCGGTCTTGCCGTGGCAAACAGCCTGGCCGCGATTCAGGCGGGAGCCAGTCAGGTTGAAGTCACGATCAATGGCGTGGGGGAACGGGCTGGCAATTGCGCCCTCGAAGAACTCGTGATGGCTCTTGACACGCGAAAAAACACATTGGCGATGGGAACCGGTGTACATTTGGAGGAAATTTACGAGACATCACGGGTGGTCAGCCGACTGATGAATTTTCCGATCGCGTACAACAAAGCGATTGTGGGCCGCAACGCGTTTCAGCATGAAGCGGGCATCCATCAGGACGGACTGCTGAAAAACCGCGCCACATACGAGATCATGGACCCCGAACGATTGGGGGTGCCGCGCAACATGATCATCCTAGGCAAGCATTCTGGCCGGCACGCGCTAAAAAATCGCATCGGCGAATTCGATGTGCATGTGACTGACACACAACTGGATGACATGTTTACCCGGTTCAAAGAATTGGCGGACGCGAACAAGCGGGTGTCTGACGACGACATCATCGCGCTGGTAGGCGAAACGGTGGATATGCACATTGACCCGTATTCCCTGGTCGACATTCAGGTGTTCACCAGCAACCAGATGGACAGGATGGCGTCGGTCAAGGTGCGCCACAACGAGAGCGGACGAGAAGAAACTCTATCAGGAACCGGTGCTGGACCCGTAGAGGCGATTATCCATTGTCTCAAACAGGCTGTGCCGCTCCCGGTCGAATTTGAGGATCTGGAACTGCACTCGATCTCTTCGGGTGAGACGGCGAGCGGGGAGGCCATTGTCACTGTGTCTGTCGACGGGGAGAAGTACCGCGGCATCGGCATTGACCGAGATATCATCATCGCAGTGTCGCGCGCCTTTATGTCTGCCTGCAACCAGGCCGTGCGCGCGGATCTGGCTTTGCGCGCGGAAGCGGATGCGCTGGCGGATGCTGCGCAGGCCGGCCGATAAGTTGCAGGCCAGCCAAGGCGGGCCGCAGGGGAGCTGCTGGTCAGCCCAACTGATTGGCCGCCCATGCGGGATAATCGGTGCGAAGCGAAATGGATTTGGATATGAAGCTGGGGCCGTACGAGACATTCAGAATCGTGCCCCTCTTATAGAGAACTTGGTAGTTGGGGCCGCGCAAGAGGACGCCAAAATAGGGACTTGTGGCGCTGGAGAACGGATCCGAGGTGTAGTTGAGGATTTGTGCGCCGGGAATCTGCGGTTTGGCTCCGCTGATCGCCGCGGCGCCATCGTAAAAGGTGTGGGAATTAATCGCGACGGGATAGTGCAGGCCAAACGCAGCATGAGGATTGCCAGAGTTAATGGCGGTCATGGACTGGTTCCATTCCCCGGTGACGACGCCTGCGCTGGAAACCCACTGAAAATTGCTTCCCACGCCATAGCGGTTGCCCGTTTGCCTGGAGTAGAGGGCGCCGTTCGGCGTCAGGGTCACCTGCGTGCTGTTCTGGATTTCGACCGCGTCTTTGTAGAGCCCCGGCCAGTCGCTCCACGTATACGTGCGCCCCGTATGCGCCTGCAGTTGTCTGAGCACCGCGACCGCCGTCGAGTACAGGGAATTCGGCACGGCGCCTGGTTTTCCCAGCGTCACGATGGGAGCCAGAAAGGCGATCCGATTCGCGTCCAATATGCGAAAACCGCGCGCGCTGTCGACAAGATTGGACAAAATGCGCTGGGCGTCCGCCGTCGTCAGGACGGTCGCCGGCGACTGCACGTTCGTTCCGTGAAAGAGGGAGAATGTTTTCGCCCACTCAAAGGGATTTTGGGACACGCTCGTTTGCAAATTGATTTTGCGCGCGATCACAGCCCAACTCGCGATCCACTGGGCTGCTTGGCCTGCCGTTGCGGGGGCGTTTGGACGTGGTGCGGAAATACCGAGAAGCGCCGCGTAGCGATGGCTCGGCTGTCCTGGAAAGACGGCGCGCAGGCCGATCCACGCCTGCGGCGAGGGAGGAATCCATGAGCGCGCGGAGAACGGGGCGTTCATGGACAGAGACTTTGGCCATACCGGCAAGCGGGAAAACGTGTCGAGAAGTCCCGCCGCCATGCCCGCCTGCGTCGTGAGTGGTGGATTTTTCAGATCCGTCTTGCCCTGTGCAGAGAGGACGACATGCCAACTGTGCCGTTTTGCATACAGGTCGACGTTGTGGACAAACCGGGCGGCTCCGTTCGCGGTGAAGCCACTGCCATTCTGACTCACTCCGCGAAAGGCGCCGACCTTGTCGAGGAGTCCATACGCCTGCGCGGACCCGGCCAGACCGAACATGCGCGAGACCAGAACGGCCGCTTCGCGACGGCTAAAAGGTCTTGTTGTGCCAAAGGTATAGGTTCCTGAAGCTGGAATATTGGCAAGCCAGCCGTTGTCTTGCATGAAAGCGATGTCATTCCACAGAGTTGGTCCTGCTTCCTGGACATCCCAGTAGGGATCAGGTCGAAGGGCGCTCGGCGGGGAACTTGGCAACAGAGTCGCCAGTTTCTGAATCATATACGCGGTGGATACAGGGGGAGCGCCGGGAGCGAGCGATTGCGACGATACGAGAGCACTGGTCGCTGTGAGCGCCGCCAGGGCCTTCATCACGGCGTTTCTCATCTTAGGCCTCCAATCGAATGGGCGAGCGGCCAAAGGCCGCGCGCATGTCGTGATACAGAATGCGACCCGCCAGAATGTGGCCGCGGCTGTTCGGGTGCCACCCGTCGGCCATATAAGGAACATAAGTCTGATGATGCTCTTTCAGGTACGTCTTCATTTGGTCAAAGACATCAAAGACGTGGACGTTCGGATTGTGGAAACTCAGAGCGACATTCATCTCACGATCCAGATACAGCGGCTCCGCCACTCGGTACTTGGTGTAGGAGGCGCGAGTTACAGGAGGCGTCACGATGAAAACGGATGCCTTGACCGCCAACGCCAGGTGAATCTCCCTGTTGACTTCCGCTTCGTATCGTGAAAAAGGAGTTCGCGGCCATGCGTCGTTGAGCCCGCCCCAGGAGATCACCACCACTTGGGGCCGAACGGTTTTTAGCCACGTCGGATACTGTGTGGCGATTTGAACGGCGTTTGAGCCGATGACCGTTCGGTCCACGATCTGGTATTTGACGTCCGTGCTGGCGGATAGTGACCGAAAAGCCCGCACCAGATATCCTCCGCCCTGCTTTGTGTCAACCCATCCATGAGCGACGGAACCGCCAATCGTCATCACGGTAATCGGTTTTTGCGCGTTTTGCGCGCTTCGCTGGAGGGGAAGGCGAGACGCAAAACGGGATGTCGTTGGCGCGCCCGGATCTTTGGGAGACGGGCGGCCATAAACCGCGGGTCGAACGCCGCTGGTGGCAACGATTCCGACAAGGGCCAGACCACCCAGGATGAGGGAATAGCGACTGCGTCTCAATGCATGTTCCACCGCGAATTCAATACTGATCCCCCCGCTCATGTTAGTAGCGCTAAGGGAACCATACTCGACAAACATTCGTTTCGTCTTAACGCGGGGCAGGCTCTGTTACCGAACGAAGCGGATCGGTTGCGATCCGAAGCGTTTGGAAAGGTCCTGAAACAGGAGTTTGCCGGCGAGTTGATGGCCGCGAGCGTTCGGATGCCACGCATTGGCCATGAATGGACGATAGGTCAAATGATGCGCCGCCAGATAGGCTTTCATTTGATTGAACACATCAAATGTGTAGACATTCGGGCTGTGAACCGAGCGAGCTACGCTCAGTTCGTTATTGAGATAAAACGGCACGGCAGTCCGGTATATGGTCAGGGCGGCTTCGGTAATGGGCGGCGTCACGATGAGCACGACCGCGTGGGCGGCGAGCGCCTGGCGAATCTCGCTCAGAATGTCCTCGCGGTAGATGCCGATCGGGGTCTTTGGCAGCGCATCGTTCAACCCACCCCAGGAGATCACCACGATCTGCGGGCGAATGGATTTTAGCCAGTGCGGATAACGACCCGCGTACATGGTGGCCAGTTGGCGCGCGTTCGCTCCGACGATCGTACGGTCATAGATCGTATAACGGGTTTTTGTGGTCTGTGACAACGATGTGAAGGCCCGTAACAGATAGCCCCCATGCCAACCTTTTCGCCAGTTTTGCCACCCTGTGTCCATCCAGCCTTTTGCGATGGAGCCTCCGATGGTCATCACGCGCTCTGGCGCCGCTGGCGCGGCAATCCTGGCGGCCGAGGTTGGTTGGGCGCTTTGCGCGTGGTTGATCGCCGCCTCGCGCGCTCCGTAGATTCCCGCGAGCATGGCAGCCGCGATGAAGAGTGTGATGAGGCTAGTGCGTCGTCTGATTGCGGACATCCCCTTTTCCTTTTTCCCTATTATCTCGCAGCTTTCTCTCGGAATGGCGGGCGATATCTATTTGTAATGTTCATGTAACATTTGTAACAGTGCATGCCGACCGCTGACGCGACAATTTTCCTCTCCTTCGGAAATAAAGACATTGAAGAAGCTCGTATATAATGCGTGTTGCTGATATATATATATTGAGATAAAATGTAACAAAATAGTTGGCGATTTAATCTGAGAGGGGTACCTGCCATGCCGAATGACGACAGCCGTCTGGCCAACCTGCTTCACGAAACGAGACTGTTTCCTCCTTCCGAATCCTTCCGCAAAGACGCTAATTTCAATGACGATTCCGTCTATGATCGCGCGCAGCAAGATCCCGAAGGATTTTGGTCCGAGCAGGCTCAGCACCTGAGTTGGTTTACGCCCTTTGAAAACGTTCTCAGTTGGGAGCCGCCTCACGCCAAGTGGTTTGAAGGGGGCAAACTGAACGTAACGTATAATTGTGTAGACCGTCATCGTCAGGGACCGCGCAAGAACAAGGCGGCTATCATGTGGGAGGGGGAACCGGGCGACAGCCGTGTGTTCACCTACGATATGCTGGGCCGCGAGGTGGACAGGGCGGCTCATATGCTGCAGAGCCTGGGGGTACAGAGAGGGGATCGGGTGACCATCTATCTGCCGATGATCCCTGAACTGCCCATTTCACTGTTGGCCTGCGCAAAAATTGGCGCCATTCACTCGGTCGTATTTGGCGGTTTTTCATCCAAAGCGCTGCGTGAACGGATCATCGACGCTGACGCGAAACTTCTGATTACAGCCGACGCCGGATGGCGTCGGGGCGCTCTCATTCCGCTTAAGGCTAACGCCGATGAAGCGGTCGTCGATACACCGACGGAAACGGTGGTTGTCGTTCAAAGGGTGGGCGAGAAAGCAGGCGTCACCATGCAGGCGGGTCGCGATGTGTATTGGCACGAAGCGATGGCGAAAGCCCCCAGCGCACCGTTCCCGGCCGCAGAAATGGATGCTGAGGACATACTCTTTCTGCTCTATACATCCGGAACGACCGGCAAACCCAAAGGGATTGTGCATACGACCGGCGGCTATCTGACGGTGGCCAATACGTCGGTGCGCAGTGTTTTTGATATGAAAGACGACGATGTCTTTTTTTGCACCGCCGATATTGGATGGGTAACAGGTCACACGTACATTGTATACGGCCCGCTGTCGGCGGGCGCCACCGTCGTCATGTATGAAGGATCTCCGGATTTTCCGGGCCGCGACCGTTTCTGGGACATCGTGGAGAAGTATGGAGTAAGTATTCTGTACACCGCTCCGACATCCATCCGAACATTCATGAAGTGGGGCGCGCAGTATCCAAAGGCGCACAATCTAAGTTCGCTGCGACTGCTCGGAACGGTGGGGGAACCCATCAACCCCGAAGCGTGGATGTGGTATCACGAGCACATTGGGCACGGGCGATGTCCCATCGTCGACACATGGTGGCAGACAGAGACAGGCGCGGCGATGATCGCGCCGCTGCCGGGCCTGACGGCAACGAAACCAGGGTCTGCGACAAGACCCGTGCCAGGGATTGACGCAGATGTTGTGGACGAAAACGGACAGTCGGTTGCGCCGGGCAATGGCGGCTATCTGGTGATCCGCAAGCCCTGGCCGTCGATGTTGCGCACGATTTGGGGCGATGACGAGCGGTTTCGCAAGACCTATTACGGGAAGTTTGACGGCATTTATCTGCCCGGCGACGGGGCGCACAAGGATGCGGACGGCTATGTGTGGATTTTGGGCCGGATTGACGATGTCATCAATGTATCGGGCCACCGCATCGGCACCATGGAAGTGGAGAGTGCGCTCGTCTCGCATCACATGGTGGCGGAAGCGGCAGTTATTGGTCGATCGCACGACATCAAAGGACAGGCGATTACCGCGTTTGTGACAGTTAAGGAAGGAATAGCGACAGGCGAAAGTCTGGTTGCCGAGTTGAAGCAGCATGTCGCGGAAAGCATCGGGGCCATGGCCCGTCCCGAGGAGATTATTTTCACGGCGGAACTGCCCAAGACGCGCAGCGGGAAGATCATGCGCCGCCTGTTGCGAGACATTGCAGAGGGTCGTGTGTTGGGAGACACGACTACGCTCGCGGATCCGTCAGTGGTCGAGTCGCTAAAAGCCCAGTACAGGGAATCCGAGTGAACTTGCGGTCGCGAGTCGTATCAGTGTAAAGGGGGTGGGAACCGCAGATCAGGGCTAACGGCTTCTTCGCGCGTCGCAGGTGGGGCATTTTGCCTGGTTCAATGCTGAAGGGGGGAACAGGTCAGATGGGTGATCAAATCAAGATTGCCGATCCGGGGCCACTTGGATTGGCGGGATTTGGTATTACGACTTGTATTCTCAGCTTGATTAACGCAGGCGTCGCGAGCGCGAGTGAACTCGGCGTCGTGCTCGGGCTGGCTCTCGTGTATGGAGGCGGCGTACAACTTCTGGCGGGCATGTGGGAGTTTCGCAAAGGCAATACCTTTGGCGCCACCGCATTTTCTTCGTACGGCGCATTTTGGCTGGCATTGTGCTATACCATTAATACGGCTCCGAAGGCTGGTCTTGGTTGGTTCCTGCTGTTTTTCGGCATCTTGACGCTATTCCTGTGGTTTGCCACATTTTATTTGAACAGGGCGCTGTTTTTCGTTTTCCTGACATTGTGGATCGCCTTTTTCCTGCTTGCGCTCGGTGGATTTGGCGTCATGAGTTCGCAGGCGGGCGGTTGGGTAGGCCTCGTTTGTGGGCTGTTGGCGTTGTACACATCGTTTGCCACTGTGATCAATACGACGGCAGGCAAGATTGTCATGCCGCTTGGCAAGTCGTTCCGGACGCCGGGTGCATAACTGTTAGCGTCGGGCCCCTTGAAGCCTGGCAATTGCAGCGCAAGTTGAGCGACGCAGTTTAATCATGAAACGCAGGGGCCCGTTCCCTGCGTTTCATGCTATGATGGAGCCATGGGAAGCATGTGATGAAGGGGTGCTCCGATGACATTGAATCCGGATCGATATAAAGACATGCAGTACAGAACGTGCGGCAAGTGGGGTCTCAAACTGCCCGTCATTTCACTGGGCGGATGGCAGACAGTAGGGGGTTACGAGCGCAAGGGTGAGGCGAAAGAGAGCTTTTTCGCCGCGTTTGACGCTGGCATTACGCATTTTGATTTTGCCAATAACTACGGTACGCCCCCCGGCAACGGAGAGATCAAAGGAGGTAAGATCCTGCGTGAGTTGCCGCGCGATGAACTGATCATCTCAAGCAAGGCTGGCTACTATATGTGGCCGGGTCCTTACGGTGAATGGGGCAGTCGCAAGTACATCATCGCTTCCTGCGATCAGAGTCTGAAACGCATGGGTCTTGACTACTTTGATATCTTCTATCATCATCGGCCGTGCCCGGACATCCCCCTCGAAGAAACGCATGGCGCGCTGGAAACGTTGATTCAGCAGGGGAAGGTGCTGTATGCGGGCGTGTCGAGCTATCCGGCGGACATGACCGATGCGACGATCCGCCTGCGCGATAAGAAAAAATGGTTCCCGATGACCATTCATCAGCCGGTGTACAACATGCTGAACCGCTGGATTGAAGACGGACTGCTTCAGAGCGCCGCCAAACACAAGTACGGTATCATTGCGTTCAGTCCGCTGGCCCAGGGATTGCTGTCTAACCGCTACCTGAACGGGGTGCCTGCAGAATCGCGCTTTGGCGCGCAGGGTCGGGAGAGTGTACTGTCCGAGAGCCAGTTGGCGAAGATCAGGGGCCTCGACGAAATCGCGCAAGAGAGGGGTCAAAGCCTCGCTCAGATGGCTCTGGCGTGGATCTTGCGGCATCCGCAAGTGACGTCGGTGCTAACCGCGGTGTCCAGTCTGGAACAACTGAACGACAGTCTGCGGATTTTGGACAAGCTTTCGTTCGCGCCTGAAGAGTTGGAACGAATCGAGCAGGTTCTGGCCTGGGAGTAGAGGGTTCCAAACGGGCAGGAGTCGGGCGGGGAGGCAGGCAGGCGAGCAGGAATCTGGTGCAGGGAGAAACTGATTCTGCGCACGGGGAAGCGGGAGATCTGTGAGATCCGTGCTGCGATGACAGAAGGAGACTAACGCCTTGAGCGCTTCGGAAATGACGCTTGCCAGGTTGCAGCGGATGGTTCACGATTTTACGGAGGCGCGCGGGTGGACGCCCGCGCATGATCCGAAGAATTTGGCCATGTCAGTCGCCATTGAAGCGGCTGAACTTATGGAGCACTTTCAGTGGGGAGAGCGCTCAGACTATGGGAAGGGTCTTATCGCTCCCGATAATCTCGAAGAGATTCGACTGGAGGTCGCCGACATCATGATTTATCTGCTCAGTTTTTGCAACGCTCTGGGCATCGATCCCGCCCGGTCGATTGTCGACAAGGTTCTGATCAATGAGCGGCGCTGGCCAGTGGAGTCTCAATCGTAGATACTGATACCCCAGGGTACATAGTGGCGACGTTATCTGCGCCAGCGCCTGCGTGAACGCCCCGCGCCCGACAGCAGCGCGGCGAGGAGAAACAGCCCGGACAGTACAAAGGCCGCATCAGTCGCCATGAGCAATCGGCGCGATTGCAGCCATAGGCCAAAGGCGGCCGTGACGCCAAACAGCACAATCCACAACAGTCTAGTCAGCAACCGTTGCTGGCGATCGATGCGGACCAGAGCCGCCTGCAAATCCAGTTGAATGGTCAATTCATTGCGTTCCACTTTCTGCAGGACACGATCCAGTTGGGATGGGATGCGCAACATGGAGAGACCGGTTTCCTGCGCCTGATCGAGAATCACATCAAAGGCGACTGCGCCTGTGTCGCCAAACAGTTGTTGCACGAGTGTGCGCGCTGAAGTGCGCCAGTTGCTCTTGTCTCCATTGCGATTGGCGCTGGCGCCGAGCAGGGGAAGGGCGCGCTCTTTGAGCAGCGTCCACCAGTCGATCGTAGGTTGAAGGGTGGTCAGCAGCCCTGAAAGCATGCCGATGGCGCGACCGATAAACAGATACTTGGCCTGAAGAACCAGCGGTTCATCGTGCAGGAAGACCTGGAAGTCCTCGATAAACTGATCGAGTTCCGGACCTTTGGCCAACTGAAATCCGCTTAAGCGATCGAGCATCATGCCGATCGCTCGTTTCAAAATGGCGCGGTTGGCATGCGGCTGCAGAAAACCAAGTTTGTCCACCGCGTCGACGATACCGTCCAGGTTGCGCGCAATGGCAGCCTGAACGAGTTTGGCGAAGGTCTGTACGTCGGCCGAAGGCACCTCCGCCATCATGCCAAAGTCAAGAAAGCAGAGCCGACCATCGGGAAGAACCAGCAAATTGCCTGGATGCGGGTCTACGTGGACCAGTCCGTACTGAAGCAATTGCCGCAAATACGAGTCAAGAAGGCGGTCCACAATCACTGACGGCTGCACATGCCATTCACTCAATTGGCGCGAGTCCGTAACTTTCGCGCCTTCGATATAGTCCATGACGAGAACTGACTTGGTGACGAGGCGATCGATCACAGACGGAACTACGATGTCGCGGTTGTCTTCAAATTGCTTGCGAAAGCGCTGCAGGAAATCGGCTTCGACGCGATAATCGAGTTCATTGGTCACACTGCGGGAGAATTCACGATAAATCTGTACCATCTGGAGTCGCCGACCGAATTTTGTGAAGTGTTGCAGCAGCCATGTGATTTTCCGTAAAGCGGATAAATCGGCGGCAGCGAGTTTTACAATGCCCGGTCGCAATACTTTAACGGCCACATCTCTGCCGTCCGACAGCGTGGCGCGGTGTACTTGGCCGAGGGACGCGGCAGCGGTCGCTGCAGGCGCGAATGATGTGAAAAGAGCGTCCAGATCCGCACCGAACTCCCGCTCGATCTGAACGCGGATCTTTTGGTAGGGCGCCCCCGGTACGGCGTCCTGAAGTTGGGTCAACTCGCGCGTGAAGGACAGCGGCAGAACGTCGGCGCGGGCGCTGAGAAACTGGCCGACTTTCACTATGAGCCCCTGGAGGCGAAGCGCGGAGCGACGAACGCGCGCGCCAGCTCGGGCGTAGACCCGCGCCTCCAACTCTTGACGTCTGCCGCTTCTGAATCTGTGTATGAACCGGATTTGCCAGTAGTATCCGATAAAAGACAATGCCAACACGAAGATCCGATTGGAACGCCAAATTTGCCTGAACACGAGATCTCCTAACCAGTGCGCCTGCGGCGCGTGAAATGTGGGTTGTGCCGAGCCGGTTCGCGCCTCTTCAGGCACTTACGTGCGATCAGCCGTTATTCCTGCACGACCGTGCTGTCTTCCTCGGGGTGATCCAATGACTCATCATCCCAAACAGCGGCGGCTTCACGAAGCTTCTGTCGAAATGCGCGAGCGCGATTGCGATACGCGGCACGATCCTCTGAACCGAACTCGCGTCTTGTGAGCCAATTGACCCCTAACATGATCATCAACATTTTTGCGAGAAATCCACATCGACGGCGGCGAAAGAACATCGCGACATCCCCCTCTTCATTTAATCCGAGATGAAAGTCTAGCCGAGCACGCGGGCAACGCAGATGTGCCCCTAGGCATGACAATACGCCTACGGCTATGAGTAAGTCAATGAACATGCGCCAATTGTCGGTGAAAAAAGATGTTGACAGACTGCGGACACACTATTACTATGAATCTATCGAAACGTTTCGATTATGCGCTGATTGGAGTTAATGTATGGCGACTATCAAGGATGTGGCCGAGCGGGCTGGAGTTTCAGTGTCCACGGTTTCCATCGCATTGAAGCGCGATCCGCGAGTCAAGGAATCGACGCGACAGCGGATACTTGAGGCAGTCCAGAGCCTCGGGTATAGACCGAATGGCATTGCGCGCGATTTGAAAATGCAGCAGACGCAAACCATGGCGGTCTTCCTGCACGATCTGGGCGGCCCTTTTTACTCGGAACTGGTTTCAGGTGTGCAGGACGTGGCGCTGTCCCATGGATACAGTCCGATTGTCGCGTGTTCGGTAGGCGGCAAGGGTGTCGCGCTAGAGAGGCTGTTGGCTGAGAACAGGGTCGATGGAGCGATCATACTGGATCCGTACATCGAGGAAGATTTCATTCGGCAGGTGGCAGGCCCGACATTGCCCTTGGTGCTGTTGGATCGCGATATTGAAGGATCGTATGTGTATCGCGTGACATCGGACCACGAAGGCGGGGCGTTTAACGTCACCATGCATTTGCTGGAGATGGGTCACAGACAGATTGCGTTTATTGGCGGACCGAGCGTTTCTGTCGACGGCCAACTGCGATTCCGTGGATTCACAGGGGCTATGAAACACTTTGGCGTCGATCTGGAGAAACGGTTCATGATTCTCGGCGATTTCACAGAGCAGAGCGGGTATGCCGCGGCGCAGACTCTGTTGTCGCAAAGCCCGCTGCCGGAGGCGATTTTTGCCGGCAACGATGAGATGGCCATCGGTGTCTTGAGAGCGTTTTCGGAGCGGTCCATTCGGGTGCCGGAGGACATCGCGCTGGTTGGGTTCGATGACATTCGTCTCACTCAGCATACGACGCCCGCATTGACGACAGTGCATCAGCCCATGTATGAATTGGGTACTGTCGCCACGCAGATTCTGTTTCGGGCTTTGGCTGGAGAAGAGACGATCGCTCCGGTGATCCTGGAGACGCGGGTAGTGATTCGGGCGTCCTCAGGATCGAGACAGTAACGTACGGCCAAGGGTCGGCGGCAGCAACCATGACGATAAAGGTGGGAATCCCTCTGCTTACTATACACGACGGCGCATTTTATGAGGGGAGCGAACCAGTGTTCCTGTTTGGCGCGGAATGTCATTATTTCCGCATTGATCCGCTGCACTGGCGGGAACGGCTGTTGCAGGTGAAGGCTGCAGGCTGCAATCTCATCAGTACATATGTGCCCTGGTTATGGCATGAACCAGAGGAAGGCGATTTTGACTTTGAGGGAATGACGCATCCCCGCCGGAATGTCACTCAGTTTCTAGAATTGTGCGGTGAACTCGGGTTTTATGTGATTGTACGGCCCGGTCCCTACGTGATGTCAGAGTTGCGACGGGAGGGCATTCCAGAATGGGTGCTGCGCGACTATCCCGAGGTCATCGCCCGGACGGTGGATGGAGAGTCTCACCCGACCCGCGTGGTTTCCTATCTGCACCCGACGTTTTTAAAATTGGCGGAATCCTGGTATCAGGCTGTCCTGAGTGCGATGTTGCCTTACATGTCTGATCGCGGCGGACCGATCGTTGTCGTGCAGTTGGACAATGAAATCGGGATGCTACACTGGGTTACAAACGGGGCGGATTTCCATCCTGCCACACTGGAGCGCTACGAAAGGTTCCTGCAGAAAAAAACAGCGGCCATTCCACTCCTGTCATCGGCAGCCCATGAGCAGGCGGCAGTCGGAATCGCCGAGGCGACAACCGGAATCGCCCAGGCGGAGTCCATCGCTGACCGTGAGTTCGACGCACTGAATCAACATTTTCTGTGGTCGGAATTTTGCAGAGAGGACATTGCTCAGTACGTATCGTTTCTGGAACATACGGCCCGGAGGGTGGGTGTGTCCGTTCCATTTTTAATCAATGTTCATGGCTTCAAGGACTTTTCCGTTTATAGCAGAGGAACGGAATATCCGATCGGGATAAGTCAACTGCGCACGGCCGCAAGCAGCAGCCTGGCGCTTGTGGCTGGGGATTTCTACCCGGGACACATCACGTACGACAATTTTCACGATGTCATTGTCAGCACCCTATTTACGGCTGCGATATCTTCGCCGGAACAGCCGATCTTCTCGGCAGAGTTTCAATCCGGTCGGTTAACTGATCGACCCACGGTATCAGGTCGAGATCTCGATCTGCTGACGCGGCTGTGCATCGCGCATGGCATGAATGCCTTGAACTACTACATGTTTTGTGCCGGCGACAACCCGGAAGACATCGGTCTGTTTGGCACGAGGCATGAATGGCAGGCGCCCATTGCTTCTGACGGCGCCCTGCGACCCGCCTACGCGGCGGCGTCACATCTGGGGTCGCTGTTGTCAGGCGTCGGTCAGGATCTGTGCAGCGCGCCGAAACTCATCGATACGCATGTCGCCTTTTACTCTCCCTACTACATGACGGAAACAGCATGGCCACAATCCGAGGATGTATCCGGTTTGCTCGGCTATTTTGCCTTCCAGAGAGAGCATTTTCACTTCGATGGCTTGTGGCGGCTGCTGGCGGCTGCCAACATATCTTTTGCGGCGCTGGACCTGTACGAACGGGAACACATTGATCCCGCAGCGGTTCCGAGTCTGTGGGTGGCCGCTACATCATTCATGGATCGAGCAACGCAGACAACTCTGGTCGATTACGTCACGAACGGCGGGTGTCTGATCGTCGGTCCGCGAATCCCTGAGTATGACCTGGATGGAAGCGCTTGCCGCATTCTGGCCGATGCTTTGAACGCGCATCCCATCGAACAGAAAGGCGGCTACCGGTTGGTGAATCTCGCTGGACAGGCGTCCGTTTTTTCCAGGCAGCATCTCGTGTTCGATCGGATAGCGCCAGACGACGCATGGGGGTGGGAAGAAGGGAACACATCCGCGACAGTCGCTTATCTGCAGGCGGTGCAAAAGGGCAGAGCGCTGGTTCTCGGGGTTGGCCTCACTCACGAATACGATTACCAGGTTGCACTGATCCGGAACATAGCCGCGAAACTGGGCATCGTTCCCGAGGTGCAGTGTTCACACTCCCATGCCTTGGCAACGCTTCGACGGGGGCCGCGCGGATCTTTCTTGTCCTTGATCAATGTAGAGGACGAGGATCTTCAGACGACCGTGTCCATTGGGGAACAGATTGCGTTTGACGGAATCGTCATCCGTACGCGCGCCCGATCTGGCGTCTTGCTCCCTGTGAACTATCGCCTGGCCGATGAGTTGCAGATTGATTACAGCACAGCGGAAGTACACGTGGAACGGGTAGAGAGCCAGGAGATCAGATTGACGCTTCACATGTATCAGGGACAGGCCATTATGGTCCTGTCAGGACCGTGGACCGTGGTTCATTGCTCTGCTCATTTCACGTGGGATGCTTCCCGCCATTGCCTGACGGTCACGTCTCAGCATGGTGATTCTCATGGAACACAAGAGGTACGCGTTGTTTTGGCAAAAAATCGAATCGTTTAGATTTTCCAGCGAATCATGAAAACTCGTAGCATGAGCAGTGAGTTAAGCAGCGACGAGTTTCGCGCAACCACTTGAGCTTGGGGAGGTGAGGGTCATGTGAAGTCGCAGATGCAATGGGCGTGTTGCGACAGGCACTGGCACTGGGGCAGGCACTTGCACTGAACCGAAGCACACTTGTAACATGAAAAAGGGGAGTTGAGAAGATGAGGAACAAAAAATGGAAGTATGGGTTGGCGTCCAGCATGGTGGCGCTTACCACTCTCGCGGCGGGAACAGCGAGTTATGCGGCGACAACGGCGTCGCAACAACCGCCGCTCGTCATGGTGCCTGGGCAAGGCGGCCAGTTTCAAGAGAACTTCAGTCCGTTTTCCGGCGGCGCCCTGCAAGGAACGCTGGGATTGGTCTATCAACCGCTGTTTTACTTCAACCCGTCTGGCACGGCTACGCCGCTCTTGGGATCTAGCTTCTCGTGGTCGAACCATTCGACTGTATTGACCGTGAACCTGCGCAAGAACGTGAAATTCTCCAACGGAACGGCGATGACGTCGGCAGACGTGGTGTATTCGTTTGACTTACTGAAGAAATATCCGGCGTTAGACGGAAGTGGAATCTGGAAGGTGATCAACAATGTCAAGGCGGTAGGCCCGAACACTGTGCAATTTGATTTCATTACCGCCAACACTTCCTATGAGTACTACATCCTTGACACGGTCTACATCGTGCCACAAAGCATCTGGCAGTCAGTGTCCAATCCAACCACAGCCTTAAACTTTAGCCCAGTGGGCACTGGACCGTTTGTGTTGAAGTCCTTCTCGCCAGAAATGTACCAATTTGTCGCCAACCCAACGTATTGGGGCGGTGAACCGAAATTACAGACTGTCGATTTCCCTGCATACAATGGCAACACGAGTACGCAGCTCGCGCTGATGAATAACAAGATTGACTGGACAGGACTGTTCATCCCGCATATCAATAAGGTGTATGTCAGCAGGAATCCGAAAAACAACCATTACTGGTTCTCGGATTTCGGCGGCGCGAACATGCTGTACACCAATTTACAAGATCCACTTCTGAAGAATCTCGCTGTACGACAAGCGATCAGTTTGGGCATGAATCGTCAGGTGATTTCCAAGTTAGGCGAGTATGGGTATGAGCCTGCGGCTACACCCAGTGGATATTCACTTCCGCCCGCAGGTCAATCGTGGATCAATCCTAAACTGCCCAAAGCATTTACGTACAACCCACAAAAAGCCATTTCGATCCTGGAGAAGGCTGGATTTACGCGAAATGCTCAAGGTATTTTCCAAACGAAGAGCGGCCAGCCGTTATCCTTCTCCCTGGATGTCGTCAGCGGATGGACCGACTGGGATGCGGACTGCGCGATCATCGCGAAAGAACTCGGTCAGATCGGCATCCAGGTCAATGTCCAGCAGTTGGCGTTTGGCGCTTACTATTCGGCGCTGTCGACAGGAAAATTCCAACTCGGCATGAGCTGGAGCGGGTCTGGACCCACGCCTTTCTACATGTACCAAAGTCTCTTTATGCCCAATGGCCCCGGAAACTGGGATCACTGGAACAACGCTTACACCACGCGTGAATTGAATGCGTACGAGCACTCGTCTTCACCAGCTAAGCAGCGCCAGGCAGTCTATGCCCTGGAAAGCGCCATGGTATACTCGCTGCCCTACATTCCATTGGTGTACGGCGTGGGTTGGAACGAGTACAGCACGCAAAACTGGGTGGGCTGGCCAAACGCGCAAAACCCCTACGCGCAAGGATCGCCTTGGGTCGCGCCGTCTAACGGGATTATCTTGAGCCATTTGCGGCCCGCCAAGTAACGCCATGATCAACGGGGGGAGACTCCTCCCCCCGAAGTTTTTGAAGGAGATGGACATCCGTGAGATATTTTATACAGCGTCTGGGATTCTTTGTACTCTCTCTGATGGCCGCAGTCTCCATCAATTTTTTCTTGCCGCGGCTGATGCCGGGGAACCCCGCAGAGGCCATGATCGCACGCTACCAGGGGCGATTGAGCCCCATGGCTTTACATTCATTGGAGCTGCAATTTGGCGTTACCAATCAACCTATATGGCAACAGTTTCTTTCCTATCTTAACAATACGTTTCACGGTAATTTTGGGTTGTCGATCACGTATTATCCGGTGCCCGTTATGAATGTGATCGCAAACAGCCTGCCCTGGACACTGGGGCTCGCCGGCACGGCCACGGTCATTGCCACGGTCGCGGGGGTATTTCTCGGGGTTTTGGCAGCCTGGCATCGTGGGGGCGTTATCGATTCGATTCTTCCGCTTGTGACGACTTTTACGAGTTCAATCCCTTACCAGTGGATGGCTTTGCTGTTGCTCTACGTATTTGGCTTTACTCTCGGTTGGTTTCCTACGGCGCACTCTTATTCGACGATTCTTATGCCTGCATGGAATGGTCCATTTATCGTCAATGTGTTGTACCATGCTATTCTACCTGCGGCTACCCTGATCATCACGGCCATTGGCGGGTGGCTGTTTGGCATGCGCAATAATATGATTAATATACTCGGAGAAGATTACGTCGTGTTTGCAGAAGCCAAAGGTGTCAAAGACAAACGGTTGATGCTTACCTATGCGGCTCGTAACGCCATGCTTCCCAGTCTCACCGGGTTTGGTATGGCGCTCGGTTTTGTGGTCGGGGGCGCTGTCCTGGTGGAGAACATATTTTCCTATCCGGGAGTGGGCTATCAACTGGTCGCCGCCGTAACAAATGAAGATTATCCACTTATGCAAGGTTTGTTCCTGATCATCTCTTTCGCTGTTTTATTGGCTAACTTTATCGTAGAAATGCTCTATGGAAGACTGGATCCTCGGGTGCGGAAAGGGGGCGCCAATTCATAGTGGCAGAAGGAAATGCTCGCCTCATGACTGCAGTGGAAAAGCGCAAAAAGTTCCAGGGCCTGAAAGCATTTTTAAGCAACGGCAAGGCGCGCGTCGGCCTGATCATTTTTCTATTCTTTGTTCTGATGGCGATATTTGCGCCCGTGCTGGCGCCCTATAATCCGAGTGACACGAATTTCGCGCAACTGGCGGCGCCGAGTTGGCGTCACTGGCTCGGTACAACGGGCAATGGGGAGGATGTGCTGTCCCAGTTCATTTGGGGGTCGCGCACCTCGCTGACTGTTGGCATGCTTGCCGGGTTGCTGACGACGACCGTTGCGGTGCTGATTGGCATGTACCCTGGGTATCGCGGCGGCTGGATTGACAATGTTCTCGATACCATAACCAGTATTTTTATGGTCATCCCTTCGATGCCCCTGATCATCGTGATCGCATCGTATATTCATTCTTCTGGCCCTTACGTCATCGTCTTTGTGATCGGATTTACCGGCTGGGCCGGAGGGGCCAGAACACTGCGGTCGCAAACCCTGACCTATCGCAATCGCGATTTTATCACTGCAGCCAAATTGTCGGGTGCGTCGGAGCTCGGCATTTTGCTTGGCGAGATCCTGCCCAATATGCTGTCTCTCATCATTCATGTCTTGATGGGCGGCATTATCGGCGGCATTATGAGTGAAGCCTTCTTGGAGTTTCTTGGCCTTGGCAACTCATCGGTGATCAGTTGGGGCACCATGATGTACTGGGCTGATGCGGGTGGAGCGATGCTTATGGGCGCCTGGTGGTGGTTGTTGCCTGGAGGGCTGGCGATTGCCGTCGTCGGTATGAGTATGGCGCTGATGAACTATGGCATCGATCAGGTGACCAATCCGCGTTTAAACACCACTGCCAAAGAAAAGGTTCGTAAATCGTCAAAGTCGGGGGGTGTAGAGGTTGTCAAACCATGAAGCCATTTTAGAGATCAATGACCTTTCTGTAGCGTATGGCACGGCGAAGGGCGACGTACTGGCCGTTCAGGATTTGAATTTGCGTGTGTTGCCCAACGAGATTATGGGTCTCATTGGAGAGTCCGGGTCTGGCAAATCAACCCTCGCCTATGCCGTGATGCGTCTTCTCAAAGGTTCTGCCCGAGTTGTCAAAGGATCGATCCGGATACTTGGAAGAGACATTTATGCGATGGATAAGGAAGAGTTGCGGCAATTTCGCTGGGCGAATCTATCGATGGTTTTTCAAAGCGCGATGAACGCGCTCAATCCCGTGTTGACGGTGGAGACCCAGATTATCGATACGTTGCTCAGTCATCGACCACAACTCAGCAAAAGTGAAGCGCGCGACAAGGCGTATGAACTGGTGGATCTGGTTCGGATTGACCGCAGCCGAATCACCAGTTATCCCCATGAGTTATCGGGGGGCATGCGGCAGCGGATTGTCATTGCCATTGCCATTGCCCTGGAACCCTCTCTGGTTATTATGGATGAACCGACAACGGCTTTGGACGTGGTGGTACAGAGATCCATTCTCGATCAGATTAAGGAAATTCAGCAACGCGCTCAATTTTCCGTGTTGTTTATCAGCCACGACTTCAGCCTGGTGTCGCAACTCGCTTCGCGTATTGCCATCATGTACGCGGGTCGCGTGGTTGAAGTCACGAAAGCCCGTTCGCTGATGGATCCGGAAGTTGCGCATCACCCGTACACGGAAGGACTATGGCGAGCGATTCCTAAAATTACGGGTAAGTCAGTGGCTCTGGAGGGGATTCCGGGGACTCCGCCCAATCTTTTGCGTCTTCCTTCCGGTTGCGCGTTTCATCCTCGCTGTCGGTATGCCTTTGAGCCGTGTCGGACTATGCGCCCGCTTTTGCAGGTAGTAGAGGGTTCCGAGATCTCTTGTCATCGCTTTGTACCGGAGGAGATTCATCATGGCCAATGAACCGTTGATCGAAGTGAAGGATCTTGTCGTGCGGTTTCCGGTGGGCAGTGGTCTGAAGCGGCAATACATCGTGCCAGTGAATCATGTGAGTTTTACGATCGCTCCCGGAGAAGTGGTCGCATTGGTGGGCGAATCGGGAAGTGGGAAAACCACCATCGGCCGAGCACTGGTTCGCATCTTGACGCCATCCAGTGGATCGATTCATCTCGGCGGGGCCGATGTGACGAAGATCAGAGGAAAAGCCTTGGTCGCATATCGAAGACAGATCCAGATGGTCTTTCAAGACCCTTACGGTTCCCTTAATCCCGTCAAGACGGTGGAACGACATATGCGGTTGCCCATTCGCAAGCATAGGCAGGGCAGGGAGGGCGCCATAGGCGAACAGATTGATGAATCATTGCGAACTGTGGGTCTTACTCCTGTTTCTGAAATGCGTTTAAAGTTTCCACACGAACTGTCGGGTGGGCAACGGCAAAGGGTGGCCATTGCCCGGGCGCTTGCCGTGAAGCCTCGGGTCCTGGTGGCGGATGAGCCCATCTCTATGCTGGATGTATCCATTCGAGCCGAAATACTGCATTTGCTAAAGCAACTTCAGCAGGAATATTCGCTTGCCTATCTGTACATCACTCACGATCTGGCGTCTGCCCGCTACTTTGGCGATCGCATCATGGTCATGTACGGAGGTCAGATTATGGAAGCCGCGCCAGCTGACGAACTCGTTGAAAGACCGCGGCATCCTTACACGCGCTTGCTGTTGGCAGCCACTCCCGGCGCAGTTCATACGGGGCCGTTGCCGGAAACGAGCAACCGTTCTCCCAACCTGGCGGAGGGCCGAGTGGGATGTCCGTTTGCCGATCGCTGCCCGCATGTTATGGCGATCTGCCGCACGGAGAATCCGCCGTTGCTTGAACAGAGCGCGCAGCATCAGGTGGCGTGTCACCTGTAGACATGCGGTTTCCCGGCATCGTCGATCGCGGATTTGCGTCTGCGCTGCACATCCGCAGCTGGTCTTATCGCATAAGCGCGTAAGCACCTCATGGCCAGAAGCCCATGGGGTGCTTACGCGCGGTCGTGGCAGGGCGGTTTGCTCTACATCTCCATTCCGTTGGATCAGGCAGACCAGGCTGTCAAACCGCCTGTAAGGGTTTGGGCATTGGAAAACCCATGCGTTCGCAGGATCTCACAGGCTTGCGCGCTACGGTTTCCTGAACGGCACACCACAATCAGGTCCTTGCGATGATCGATTTCATGCAATCGGTAAGGGAGTTCGCCAAGTGGGATCAGGATGGATCCTTCGATATGACCCGCCCGGTACTCATCGATTTCTCTCACATCAACAATCTGGGCCGCATCGTGGCCGAAAATTCGGCTCTTCAATGCGTGGATGGAAATAGTTGGACAATGTCCGCTCACCGTGAATTCCTCCTTTATCGTTCCCGATCACGCGCCATGCAGCCGCGATCCTGGCGTTGCAAACAGTGCTGGCCAGATCATTATATGATACCCATACGGGTATATCAAATGTCTGCTAGCGACTTTTCATCAAAATGCGGATGTTCTCCCGGATCACATCCTCCGCTGAGTCGCCTGTACGCAGTTCAGTGCGGATGCATTGTGTCATGCTTTCGCCAACAATGTGTAAAATGAGATAATCCACCGACGAATGAATGGCCGCCAGCGGTGGTATCACATCGACACAGTTGCGTTTCTGATCCATCATGGACAGGACTGCGCTGATTTGATCGGCAATGTCCCGCAATCTGCTCTTTTCATCCACACTATACGTTGCCTGCTGGTTGAGCTGCGAATCCGTCACGATGCATCACCATCCTTCACGGTGGGATGAGTAGTGCTGCGTCCTTCTGGAACATGAGCTCATTATATACCGATCGGGGTATATAATAAAGGAGTTATCCCGAACCGTGGCGGTCATCTTGACAAGGGGAGAGCGCGGCCTCATATTGACTAATATATTGACTGGGATATCTGCATCTGCGCTCATTGTAAAGGGGAATTGTCATGCAGGGGAAGAAAGTGCTCATTTGCGTTGCCCATCCGGACGATGAAGTCTTTTGTTCAGGCACCATTTTGAAACTCACTGATTCTGGCAATGACGTCACACTCGTGGTGGGTACGCAAGGAGAAAAGGGGAGTCACAATCCCTCGCTGACCCCAGAGGCGATTGCCGATATCAGGAGAGTGGAGATGGAGTCGGCCGCAATGCATCTGGGCATCCGTGAAGTCGTGCAACTCGGATACAGGGACGGGGAGCTTCAGTATGCGACCGACCTGAAGGAAACGTTGTTTCGTCTTGTACGCTCAATTCGACCGGACATTGTGCTCACGTTTGATCCGTGGAAACGGTACGAGATTCATTCGGATCACCGGGTCATCGGGTTTGCCATGATTGAGGCTGCTCATTTAGGGGCAAACTGCTGGTATTATCACGGGCAGCTATCCAATGATGTCTTGTGCCACCGGAGTCAGGAACTGTATCTCTTCAATTGCGACGAACCCAACTATTATGTGGATATTGCTGCGGTGTTTGAACGCAAGCTGCGTGCTTCCAGCGCCCATGCCAGCCAATTTGGACCGACCATCGATGAATTGCAGCTACGCCGCATTGTGAACCAAATGAACCCGGATGTGCAAATGACCATTGAACCGCTTCACAAAATGTGGCGATCAGACCTGTACCTGTAGCGCGCAGAGCTTGACCGCTCCGCGCGCAGACAGACCGACGCGGAGGCGATTGCCGCTCATCTGACTGGGTTGAGAGAGAGTCCGTGCATCATGAAGCGAACCATCAGATCGATCTCCTCGTCATCATTCCAGTCGCGTTCAGGCGCCAAAAGATAGCGCGTGACGGCGTACCCCACTATAGTGGAAGCACACATCCGAACGATGGAATCGGCGGGAGCTTCTATGATTTGTCCTTGCGCTTGAAAGTGAACGACGATCCGCCGAACGCGTTCCACAACATTTGTTGACACATGTTCCATGAACTGTGCTTGCAAGTCGGGGTTAAAAGGGATCTCGTGAATCATTACCTTCAACACTGGCGCATACTTTCGAGTAAAGGCAAGCCGGTTGATCAACATGGCTCTCATAAAATCTTCAAAGTGTTCGTACTGCACATTGAGTACTTCCTGGAAATTGCGAATCACAAATGGCGCCACAAGCTTTTCCATAATCGGCGTGACGATCGCTATCAACAAGTTTTGTTTCGTCTTGTAGTGGCGAAATATCGTTCCTTCGGCTACGCCTGCTTTCTGGGCAATTTCGCTCGTCGAAGTCGCGGAGTATCCCTTCTCCGCGAAGATTTCCACGGCCGCCTGCACAATCTTGATTTGTTTCTCCGTAACCTTTTCCTCTTCGTCGTTGAGACGCAATAGTTCTGCCAGCCATTGTTCCACTTGATCCGGCACGCCGCTCCCTCCCTATATTTTTCGATACTTGCGCAACGCGAAGACGTTCAGTGCCATAAAGACCAGCGACATCGCCAGCAACACGCAAAGATCTGGCCAGATGGCGAGAAATCCCTTGCCGCGAATCATGACGTTGCGCAGTGCGTCCGCCCCGTAGTACAGCGGCATAATCTCGCTCAGTCGGCGCATCCAGGGCGCCATGTTGTCAACGCTGAACAATCCCGAAAAGAAGATTTGCGGCACAATGACGATGGGGATGAACTGCATCATCTGAAACTCAGAATTGGCGAAAGCCGAAAGCAGCGTACCGAGTGTCAATGCCGTCATGGAGAGCAATAAGGTCACTAACAATAGGTACAAGAATTGTCCATTCATCATCATCCCGAGGACACCCACGGAAAACCATGCAATGAGACAGGCCTGAATCATCGTAAATATTCCATAGCCCACCACATACCCCGCGACCATTTCCCAGCGTCTGAGCGGCGTCGCCATGAGCCGTTCCAGGGTGCCTGTGGTACGCTCTTTTAAAAATGCAATCCCGGCTATCAGGAAGACGAAGAAGAAGGCGAACACTCCAATCAGCACCGGACCGAAGTTGTCGAACGACGACATATTGGCGGATCCGTACAGATAACGAATCACCGGGGGCTGCATTTGGCTGGGCATTGGGTTGGCTGGTTGTAGCAGGACCTTCTGCGCCAAAAGCAGAACTGTCTTGCTCTTTGACGGATTACTTCCTTCGAGTGTGATGTGGGGAACTCCGTCTGCGAAACTGATGGCGGCGTCGAGCTTCTGCAAAGATAAAGCGTTCAGCGCTGCGGCATTTGACGAGTAGGACTCCACGACGGCCCCCTGATTGACGAGGCGTGTAACAATTTGCCGGGGAATATCTACGGCGCCAATTTTGGGATGGTACGTGTTCCCGTTAAAGATGAGCGCCACCAACCACAGAATCAGCAGTGGCGCCAGGATCATGAGCGCCAACGTACGCTTGTCGCGAAAGAATTGACGGACAATGCGCAGAATCAGTGAACGCACTCTCATTTCCTGACACCCCCATACACCAGAAACGCGTCCTCCAAGGATTGCGATCCCGCACTCTGCTTCAATTCATCCGGCGCCCCCACGGCTATTAGCCGTCCATCGCGAATCATGCCAAGCCGGGTGCATTTTTCCGCCTCGTCCATCACGTGTGTGGTCAAAAGAATGGTCGTACCGGATTGGCTGAGATTCCGTAGTTCATCCCAAATCGATTTACGAAGCACCGGATCGATACCTACCGTGGGTTCATCCAGAATCAAAATCTCGGGGCGATGGAGCAGCGCGATGGCGAGCGAAAGACGACGCTTCATACCGCCTGAGTATGTGGCTATGGGGCGTTTGAGGAAGTTGGCCAGATTGACCAGTTGCGTCACTTCCTCAATCCGTTGTTTGCGGACTGCGCCATTCAAACCAACGAGAGCCGCAAAGAAAGCAAGGTTCTCCAATGCGGTCAATTCACTGTACAGCGCATCGGATTGCGCCATATACCCAATGTTGTTCAGCATGTTCAAATTGGGCATTCGGACGCCGCTCACATAAACCTCTCCATTTGAAGGCTCAGCCATTCCGGCAATGAGCTTTACGAGGGTCGTCTTGCCCGATCCAGACGGCCCCAGCAGGCCAAATATCTCGTTGGCCTTCACTTCCATAGTGATGTCCTTCAAAACGCTGACTTTGCCGAATTTCTTGTCAACATGAATCACTTTAATTCCCGGTTGAAGCTGCGAGGTCTGTTCACCATGCATCGCATCCACCCTCCGATCAGAGTGAGTAATCACTCATTATTATATAGATGCATGCGAAAACTGCAAGCGACAAATGGCGTTGCAGTTTTCGCATGCACAGAGGCGGTGAAATACAGGGTTCTGTCAGAATATCGGGTAGACGGGGTTCTCGGCACCCGGACAACTGCCGCTTTCGGGTCTATGGCGCCGATGCCAACGCGTCATGAGCATTAAAGTGCATTTGAGTGCATTAAAGTCTGATGAGAGCTGCAATGGGCGCCAAAAGAGTTATTACTGCAATAACAAAAGTCACGACGGAAGTTCGCAACTTTTTTGCCAGTCTCAGCACTCCATTGATGGCCAGAAACGAGATGATAGCGGCCACGAGCAGCATAATCAGGGTAGCTCCCCAACCGAATTGAAGAACGGCCGTTTGCCCTCCCTTGCCGATGACAACAGGCACGACCCCTGCGCCAAGAAGGGCCAGCACGTCAAGCATGAAGGATAAACGTATCGATTCCTCGCCGGAAAAACCCATCCAGAGAAGAGGGGTAATGGTCATCCCGCTCCGGCTTATACCGGGCAAAGCCGCCAATCCTTGCATCGCCCCGGTGACGAGAGCCGACACTGCGGTGACCGGTCTTCCTCTTGTCGTCGATGTCGCGGCATTCTTCATCATCTGTTCCTTGCGTCTGGCAATAAATGCGGTGATCAATAGAAGCACTCCAATGATGATCATTGCAATGGACCCGCCGACAATACTGAAGGCACTCAGGATGGTTACATAAAGCGGAATGCCGACGACGCCCGTGGCAAGGGTTCCGACAAACAAGAAGCGAAGCAGGCGGGCATTTGGTTCGTCCGCGAACGGATGCCTAAGGGCTTTAACGACTCCCCAAGCCTCGGATCGAAAATAGTACAAAGCGGCAAAGAATGACCCTAAATTAGCAATCAAACCCAGATTGTATGCGCTTTGTACATTAATGCCTAGTACAGAGAAGTAAAGCGTGATCATGGTTTTGCTGCTGACGGGCAGCCATTCAACAATACCCTCAATTACACCAGCCACAAGGGCCGGAATCAGATGTGAATGTGTCACTTGGAGGCCTCCAAACGGTATGGGCACTTAACGGCTTGTCTCATATTATATCAAAT
>JAJZEE010000130.1 GCA_021805735.1 Bacillota bacterium | reverse complement strand
CAGGCGGTTTGGTCGACGCCCCGTACACGTCAAGTCCGGCGAGAAGGCTCCAGTGTACGCCTGTCGTTGCTTGAGCCTGAGAGTACCATTCGGGAATGGCCTGGCTTCCTTTTCCACCGTACGGAATAGTTTGTGTCTGGCTGAACGACAGACCAGATAGCATGGTGCCGCCAGTCAGAGCAAGCGTCATCGAAACTGCCGCTCGTTTCCATTTCCTGAGTGAACTGTTTGCGAATCTCCTGAAGAACCTCTTTGAAAATCTTCTTGCCAAAGGACTTCACCCCACCTTGCATCTCATCGCCGATGGGTTTATTGTGCGTTTCCTGAACCGTTTCAGCCATCCAACTTTTAGGCCCGGCAGAGAGGTATAGCGCCTTGGCAAGGGGGCAAAATAGCTTTGGTTTTACACACTACATTCCGGAGGCGATTATATGCAGCAGCAAGTTTCCCAGCAACTTCAGCGGGTGAACCAACTATGCGCAGAAGCGGCCAACCTGTGTCAACAGGCCATGCGCGAAGTGCAGGGCATTCAACAAAGCGTTCCAGGCACGACCGCGTACAGTTATCAATCGAACTTGTCGTACCAGCCTTCTTACAGTGGGTATCAGCCTTCTGGATACGGCTTTTCGGGAGGCGTCAGCACGGTGATGAACGCTGACAGACAGGCTACGCAGGATGAAAACACGCCCAGTTACCGCAATTACAACGCCCAGGCGCCGATCTACAGGCCAACGCAAAGCGTCAATTTCACGTCGAGTGTGAATCCGTCTGCCATTCAATCTGTCATGTCGGCGGATCGCAACAGCAGTCCTACAGGCATCGGTTCACGAGCTCTGGGCAGTTCATACGGAACGTCGCCTTCCGTGACGCCCTCCTATGGCAGTGGCGTTGGAATGCAAGTGTCTGGAAGTTACCAAAATGCAGGAACTTATCGCGGAGTGAATTCCGTCATGCAGGCCGATCAACAATCAGTCATGATGTAGCCGTGGTATCGCGTTTCAGTCACGCGTTTACACGCGCAAAAGCAAAGAGACCCGGTATGGGGTCTCTTTGCTTTTGCCGCGCGCCTCAGAATCTCATCAGCCGCAGCCGTTTGATCCGTTCCTCTGTCGGCGGATGAGTGCTAAAGAGTCCCGCCAACTGTTGGCCCTGCAGTGGGTTTACAATGTACATATGAGCCATGGCGGCAGCCGCGGCAGGTTGCCTTCGTCTGCCAGTCGCAGCCCTGCCTGTACCAAACCTTGACACGTGATGAAGTTTGGCCAGCGCGTCCGCGAGACCGTCCGGATCCCGTGTCAGGTGAGCCGCTCCCGCGTCCGCCTTATATTCACGAGAGCGCGAAATCGCCAACTGGATAAGCGTCGCGGCAATCGGCGCAAGGATCATCAACGCCACATCGCCTAGCTAATTCTGATTGCGTCGATCTCTCACATCGCCCAAGAGCATTTCCCATTGCATCATCTGCGCAAGCCATGTAATGGAAGCCGCCATTGTGGCCGCGACAGAGGCGATCAGAATGTCGCGGTGGCGAATGTGCGACATCTCGTGAGCGAGCACCCCTGTGAGCTCGCGTTCCGACAACTGCCTGATCAGTCCTTCGTTGACGACGACAGTGGCGTGGCCAGGATTGCGACCGGTTGCAAATGCGTTGGGTTGAGACGACGGAGCCATATACAGCTTCGGCATGGGGAGGCCAGCACGATCGGACAAGTGCCGCACAATGGTGTAGAGTTGCGGTTCACTGCGCTCAGTGACGGGCTTTGCGCCCACCATGGAAATGGCAAGCTGATCGCTGAAAAAATAGCTGACTCCATTCATGCCTACCGCGACGATGAGGGCGATCAGGGCGCCCGCCCGCCCTCCAAATGCCGCGCCGAGCAAGACGATCAACATGGACAGCAAGCCCATGAGAAACCAGGTCTTTAGCGTGTTCATATAAGCAATCCATCCCCCTGTGCAAAAAGGAGTTCTCTTCACTATTATATCAGACAGGTGTGCGCTATATTGATACGTGAGACGCAAATCGAAAACTGTGATAAGGAGGGTGACTTTTTTGAGTCCGTTTGCCGTTGCACTTGTGCGTTACAGCGACCCAGAGCGTCGCTCACTCGCGCACGCCGCAGCTGTATACCTGGGAAAGTCCGACACAGACAATGTGAAACGTCCGCTCGGTATCATCAAGAAGGGAGATACTCTTGCCATTTTCCGTGGAGAGTCGGCGCGTTTCGAATTTTTTACGTCAAAGGTGGTCTACGATCATCTTGTCACGTACACGACGATGAACATGCGCGCGTGCGGAGGATTGCGCGCCAATGAAGCGACTGTTTTCGTTCCGCCGGGCGAAGATGACGACCCGGTGTACAGTGAAATCGGGGAGAAACATCTACAGGCGTACCGTAATCTGGTCCATGGCATTGATCCGCAGACAGAGGATCCCGTCGCCAAGAAACGATTGCAGGCCGCGCGATATGTCGCACCTGTTTCGGTACAGTTGCATTACTTGTTAGATATAAACTTTGCGACGCTGATTGAAGCGATCTTTCCGCAACGCATCTGGAGCCCAGGGGCGCAGTATGACACTCGCCAGGTGGTTGAGCAAATGTTTCAACTTGTGCGGCGGCAGGACCCGGAACTGTGGGATCTGGTCTATGAGTACTATGGTCCGGAAGCCTACGCGTGGAAACGCATGCGCATGAAGTTGAAACGGGAGCGTCCGGATCTTTATGAGGAACTCCTGAAGGAATTCGGAGTTGTTCGCTCCATGTGGGATTAACTGCATGCCGGAATCGTCGTCTGTGAATACAATGACTTCATGAGCCTGAACTGATTGGCGTCGTTTGCAGCATTGGCGATTTTGGAGCCAAATTGGTGGTTGCAAATCGCAGTATGTGGTCTTATACTAACACTCGTACCTCTTGCATTAAACGATTCTGTACCTATAGGAACCAGCATCCTCTTAAAGGGTTAGGACCTCACAGGACTAACTTTCCCCCGTGGTGGATGGCGCAGGTCCCGCCATGCTTGGGAGGGCATGGGATTTTGATTGAAAAGGGGGATGTTTTGGTATGGATACAGCAGGACGTCATGTGATTGCAGAATTATGGGGTTGCAAGGCCGACATGCTAAACGATCTCCATGGAATCGAACGGATTATGGTCAGCGCAGCGCTGGAATCCGGAGCCGAGGTCAGAGAGGTCGCGTTTCATAAGTTTGCTCCGCAGGGAGTAAGCGGAGTTGTGATCATCTCAGAGTCCCATTTGACAATTCACAGTTTTCCGGAGCATGGCTATGCAAGCATCGACGTATATACATGCGGCGATCGTATCGATCCGAACGTCGCTTGCGATTACATCACCAAGGCACTGGGCGCGGTCAATCGGGAGACAGTGGAACTGCCTCGCGGCGTCGGCCCAATACTGGTTGGACAGCAAAAGGTCGAAGTGATGAGTTAGTTGTGAAATGATGAGTCAGTGAAGAGGCAATCAAACGAGGTATGACACAATCGCTAATACGATGGGCAGGCTGGATTTCCAGCCTGCCCATCGTATTGGCGCGCCTGCTACCACGTGTCCCGGCGCATGACGTGTCGGTGCAACACCATCTCGCGAGTGGCGAGAGTGGCGCCATTGCCAGCGTCGATGACGGCGAGAAAACGCATATCGCCCTTTTCGAGCAACGCCAGATATACAAGGTTCTGCCTCAGGGAATGCAGACTGACGTCTTTACACTGGGCGCCAGGAAAACGGACCAGCGCCGCCTTCTCTGCCGCCGATGGCGTTATCTTCGCATAGGGCGCCAATATTTGAGCATATGCGTCACGTCCCGCCCTGGTCGCTTTGGCGACCGTGGCCTGAGTGATCTGGACACTGCTCACGATATGTAGAGGTTCCACCCTGGCGCCCGCCGGCCCACGGACATGTTCATGCGCGAGTGTCGGAACTGGCCATGCCAAAAATCCAAATGCTGCAACCATAACCCCGATTTTGAGCAAGTGGGGGATCCGGTGCAAAGAACTGTTTCGAAACAATAGTCACACCTCCAGACTATGCGACCGCCGTGACGGTCACCGATTTAGGATAACCCAATCGCTCTCTGGGTATGTGACCTGATGGAAATTGGCGCGGTGACTGTCACTCCTTTCACTGAACCCTGAGATCAAGTTTGACACTGGCCTGTTCTGCCGTTGGTTCCCCCTTTGCACTGGGCAATGCAGTTGCTGGGCAGTTCCGAGCCGCGGATTCTGATAACGGACAGCGTCTGGATCGGACAACGAACGATCCTCAGTCTTGACAAAGAACGACACTCAGTCTAATATAACGATATGGTTATAACGTACACGTTACATTCGCTCGTCGCAATATCCATGCCATGAGAGAAGGATGCTCAAAATGAATGAGGTCGTTTCGTCCGCCTCAGTACTTGCTGACGCCGTCATGGCCATCAATAGACGAATGCATCGTGTGGCCCATGATGAGATGGCCAGACACTCACCCTATCCGGACCTGCGTGTGTTTGACTTTATCGTCTTACGGACCATCAGCCGTCATCCAGGAGTCACGATCAAGCAACTGAGTGAACGTTTGGGTCTTGCGCACAGCACTGTATCCAGCATGTTGCAGCGTTATGACCAACTCGGGCTGGTGGAAAAGAGCCCAGGCGATAAGGACAGACGCGCCGTTTCACTGGCAGTCACCGATGCATGGCGCACTGTGCAGGCCACTCTCTTGCCGTCCGTTGAGGCCGCTTACGTGGAACTGATCGGACGTTTGACGCCATATGAACAAAACGCCCTGAGCGAGGGGCTCGCCGCGTTGCTGCGCGCGCTGCAGGAAGATTTGGCGGGCGGCCCATACAGACGGGCGTTATCGACAGCGAGGACGCCAATGACGAAGCGGAAGCGGGTGCATCTGAATGACCAACCGGGTCATGATTGAGGCGCGCGGATTAGTGAAACGATACGGCGATTTCACTGCAGTCAAAGGGATTGATCTCGAGGTGAAAGAGGGGGAAATCTTCGGTTTCCTGGGCCCGAACGGCGCTGGCAAGTCTACCACGATCAAGATGCTGACCACCATCGCGCGCCTGACAGACGGTCTGGCCCGAGTCGCGGGCCATGATGTCGCACGCGAGACCGACGAGGTGCGTTCGTCGCTGGGTATTGTGTTTCAGGATCCCACGCTCGACATCGGACTCACAGCATGGGAGAACCTCTATCTTCACGGTCTGTTGTACGGTCTCTCACGCACAGAGACCCGCGAGCGCGCTGACGCTGTGCTTGCCATGATGGAACTGCAGGAGCGGCGCAAAGACCTCGTAAAGACGTTCTCCGGCGGTATGAAACGGCGCCTTGAGATTGCACGGGGACTGATGCATCGGCCCAAGGTCCTGTTTCTGGATGAACCCACGGTCGGTCTGGACCCGCAAACGCGCGCGCGGATCTGGGATTACGTCAAGACCCTGCGCGACGAAAACGGCCTGACAATCTTCATGACCACTCACTACATGGACGAGGCGGAGCACTGTGACCGCATCGCCATCATGGATCAGGGGGAGATCATCGCGCTCGACACGCCTGACAATCTGAAGAGATCTGTCGGCAATGACGTCATCACATTGCAAACGGCGAATGATGCGCAGGCGATTGCAGCGCTCTCCGCAAACTTTTCAATCACGGCGCGCGCCGTGCAGGGGGGAGTGCAGTTTGACGCAGAGGATGGGGAGACGTTCCTGCCCCAGTTGCTTGCCCGCAATCTGTTTCACGTAACGTCGCTCAATCTGCGCAAACCGACACTCGACGATGTGTTCATGCTGCTCACGGGACGAACGATTCGCGAGGAAGATCTGGGCGCGCGCGATCAGATGCGCGAGGCGTTTCGCCAAAGGAGGAGCCAACGATGAGTCTGCGCGCCGTATACGTCGTCTGGTTGCGGGAACTGATCAAGTTTTGGCGAGAAAAGGCCCGCATCGTCACTTCGCTCGTTCAGCCGGCTGTTTGGTTGTTTGTGATGGGCAAGGGGCTCTCTGGATTCGTGCATCTGCACGGTTCTTTCAGCGGCTCCTATACGGCCTTCATGCTGCCTGGCGTGATGGGAATGACCGTACTGTTCGCGTCAATTTTCTCCTCTGTGTCTATCATCTGGGACCGCGACTTTGGATTTCTCAAGGAGATGTTGGTGGCGCCGGTGCCCCGGTCGGCGCTCGTGTTTGGCAAGATATTGAGCGGGGCAACCGTGGCGATGATCCAGGGCACACTTGTGCTTGTATTTTCCCCTTTTGTGGGCGTACAGCTTTCCTTTTCCGGGGTGATGGAAGCCATGGGCACCATGTTCCTGCTGTCGTTGTCGCTGTCGGGGCTTGGGATTGCCGTCGCCACGCGCATGACGTCCATGCAGGGGTTTCAGTTGGTCATGAACTTTTTGCTGATGCCCATGTATTTCCTGAGCGGGGCGATCTATCCTCTACAGGGTTTGCCGACGTGGATGAGCGTAATCGCTCGTATCGATCCACTTGCGTATGGAGTCGACGCCCTGAAGTGGGCGCTGATCCGCTTCCATCAATTTTCACTCAGTGTGGACTATGCTGTGCTCGTCGGGCTCGCCGTGGTCTTCACATTGATTGCGACCAGTCTCTTCAAGATGGAGGGCTGAACATTCTGAGCGCTGGATATCTCCACGACGTCGTTTCCTCGGTATGAACCGGCATCGCTCCCGATTCTGGGGGTTCTCAAACATATTTCCCGAAGGGTTGTGTTTGATGCCGGAACGTAGTATACTGCTCGTTGTCTGAAATGCATTTCGGGACCGTAGCTCAATGGGAGCCCACGTTGGCTGAATGCACTATCCCGATTTTGGGATGCTTTTTCGTGGGGAATTAGCTCAGCGGTAGAGCATCGCGCTGGCAGCGCGAGGGTCAGCGGTTCAAATCCGCTATTCTCCACCAATACCTTGGAGCTGTGGTGTAGTGGCCTAACATGCCTGCCTGTCACGCAGGAGATCGCGGGTTCGAATCCCGTCAGCTCCGCCATATGGTTTTTGATTCACGGTCACGCCGCCAGAAGCATAGACGAAGTGGGGAGCTCAGGAACCGCTGGGCCCTTTTTTGTGTCACGCAACAGATAAAGGGGCTGGGCACTGTGATTCGGTACAAGTTTATCGGACACTCGACTGTGCTTGTCGAGTGGGAGGGCAAGCGCTTCATCACGGATCCGATTGTATCCAATAGAGCGCTCGTCGTAAGGCGCAAACGTCCGGCAGGCTATGAACAGGACGATCTGACAGACATCGATTATGTGCTGCTGTCCCATGCGCATTGGGATCATTTGGACAAACCCACACTGCGCAAGATCGCGAAACGCAGCAACGCGCGCGTGATCTGTCCCAAGGGTCATCTGTCGCTGTTGCATGACATTGGATTCCAACAGGTATTTGAAATGGGCCGGGATGACGTTCTAAAGCAGGACGGGTTCACTTTCAGCCTGACTCCTGTCAATCACAGGGGCAAGCGGTGGCTGGAGCGCTACAGGTCATCGGCGGGACTATTCGTCAGGGGTGCGCGCCACTCCTTTTGGTTTGCCGGCGACACTGGCTATCGCAACGATTTTGCCGCTGGCATGCAGGGATTCCATCCTGATGTGGCACTCATTCCGATCGGCGCTTACGAACCGAGAGAGTGGTTTCACATGATGCACATGGATCCCAAGGATGCCTTGCAGGCTTTTCGCGATGTGGGCGCCAAGTATATGCTGCCGATCCATTGGGGGGCTTTCAAGTTGACGCGCGAGGAGATCCATGAGCCGCCGCAGGTGCTTCGCGAACTGGTCGAAGCGGACCGTGGCCTGCTCGACCGGATTTGGTGGCTGGAGCCCGGAGAAGAGCAGATTTACCAGTAAAGACCCTTCGGACAGTGTTGCAGTGTTGCTGACAGTTTGACAAACTGTTCGTTCGTAGGGTATCTTAACAAAGTCATAGACGATGGCTCGGTAGCTCAGTCGGTAGAGCAGAGGACTGAAAATCCTTGTGTCGGCGGTTCGATTCCGTCCCGAGCCACCAGCGTTGGATAGACGCGCATTGCAGTCTGTTTGCGGCGATGTCCAGGCGGGTCAGGCGTTTGTGGCTGCAGATTGACCGTTCTCTGCGGAAGTGGCTCAGGGGTAGAGCATCGCCTTGCCAAGGCGAGGGTCGCGGGTTCGAATCCCGTCTTCCGCTCCAAAGTTTCGTATTGGGAAAGGCCCCTCCTACGCTAGTCGCCACCTGTTGCAGCGCGGTGGCTCACCCTCCTTCATCTCATCAAAATGGAAGTCTGCCAGCGCTCATCACTCCTTCAGGTCGAGACAGTTTTCATCCGATTGAGAAGACACAAACCGACTATATACGACCGTGATCGCTCGTGATACGATACATAACAGATCGGGGGCCGAGCGATGAGTGAAGCACAACTCAACAGACTCAGTGAACAAGTGCAGATGAGCATTGAGATGTCACGTCAAACGCAAGCGATGATGGCTCAGTTTATTGAACACATCTTCCCATCGATTAAAGTAGAGTTCAAGGCCGATCTTGCCCAGCAGATCAACCTCCTGCGCGCCGAGATGAAGCAGGACATCGCGGACCTGCGCGCCGAGATGAAGCAGGACATCGCGGACCTGCGCGCCGAGATGAAGAGCATGTTTGCTGAAGTGCATGGGCGTCTGGACGGTCTCGCCGCAGAGGTCTCCGAGGTTCGACAGCGGTTGGATTATCAGATTGCGAAGATTGCCCGAGTTGAAGAGCGGGTAGATTTGCTCAAAGCACAGTGAGCAACTGACTCAAGGGAATCCAGAATGATGGCGAGGCTCCTTGCGGTGGTCGGGAAACCGATTCCGATCGATCAGGGATATAGCCATTTCAAAACAGAACAGACTCCTTTTCTCAGCGAAGTTCCTTCCCGGGTCTTGCGCAACGGCGCGGTGCTGTGGAAACAAGCCTACGATCGCCACTTTCAAGGACTTGGTGGACGTCCGAAATTTCAGAAGAGAAGTGGGGAGCAATGGGTTTGGCTCATGTCGGAACTTTTTTCCTTCGAACCGCAGGTGAATCGGGAAACAGGCGACATCATGCGGTATAACCTGCAGGTGGGAACGCAGAAATTTCCCGTCGGTGAGATCGGCTACGGCAGCCATCGACAACACGATATTCCGGCCTCCATCCATATCTCGGTTCGCGCCGGGAAGTGGTTTTTGTTCTTTAGCGCCAAAGACGATACGGTGACGGCGCCCGACAACGGCACGGATAGGAACGCCCTCATCGAAGCGGCCGCGCAAGAGTTGCGTCAACTCTCGCCAGACATTTTGGCCGACCGTACTTGTGGGGCGGACCGGGGCGTGGCCAAGCCCCTCATGACCTCGGATGGCCATGTGTACGATCTGTCGCCTGTCCAGAAGGAGCGGATCGAAAAGGAACGCGAGCAATAGAAGAAATGGCAGCGGCGTGCGACCCGGCGAAAGAATGGATCGAAGAACCAGAAGAAAGCCTACCGGAAAGCGGCCCGCTACCAGCAGTACGAAGCGAACGTGCGCAAGGAGTACGCGCATCAGACCAGTCATGCTTTGGTGATGGATGAGCGGTACTCGCTCTATGTGTTCGAAGACCTCAAGATCCAAAACATGACCCGCCGCCCGAAGGCAAAGCAAGATGCGAAAGGGAGATGGATCCCAAATGGAGCTAAAGCCAAAGCCGGGCTAAACCGGGTTATTCTGTTCTCGGCATGGGGGCAGGTCGTGCAGTACACCGAATACAAGGCGCTGCGCGCCGGAAAGCTCGTGGTCAAAGTACCGTTTGCGTACAGTTCACAGGAGTGCGCCGCCTGCGGTTACACTCACAAGGAC
>JAJZEE010000003.1 GCA_021805735.1 Bacillota bacterium | reverse complement strand
GTAAAGAGACGGCGCCTGGGGCAATCCGGCAAGCATGGCGCACTGCGGAAGAGTCAGGTTGTGCATCTGCGACGGGCGCAAACTGAAATACGTGTATGCCGCCTGGGCGATGCCCGTAGCACCGTTACCGAAATAAACATGATTGAAATACATGTCGAGAATCTGATTCTTGGTGAACTGGCGCGAAATTTGAATCGAGAGCAGCAGTTCCTCAAGTTTGTACTGAAGCGTCTTGGTGTCTGTCAAATACACGAATTTCGCCAGTTGCTGCGTTATCGTACTTGCGCCTTGACCCGTGTCCATGTGAACGATGTCGTGCAGAGCCGCGCGCGCATAGCCTCTCAGACTGAAGCCAAAGTTATGATAAAACCCCGCATCCTCGGTCGCGATGAGAGCCCGCTGCAAATTGCGGGGAATGTCCGTCAAAGGCACTTGCTCAATCCCTGCCGGTTGAATCTTGAAAACGAGTTGTCCATAGCGATCGAACACTTCAGTCGGAGAGCTGATCTGATCAAGTTTGGACAGGTTGACTCTCGGCATCGCGAAAAGCCACACAAATCCAACCACCAATCCCACAAAGAGCACCGCACTAAAGCCCGCGATCCAAATGACTTTAATCCACGTGGATACACGCTTTCGAACCTTCTTTTTTGCTTTGGGGGTGGGGCGCTTGGGTGCTGCCTTGCCCTTCTTGTCCATGCCTGGCCTCCCTCAAGAGTTGACGACATCATTGTAATAGACGCCGTAGACTTCTGCAAAGGTTCAAGTGAACTAGTGAACTGCCCCGGCGAGGAGGGTCGCAATCCGCCGGAAGCCCTGAACATTCTACATCTAAAGTCGTACCAAAAGATACCTCCCGCGCCTCATGATGATCTAGCGCCAACCCCTTACACTGCGGGTATGAGGGAGGTGGTCGACGTGAATTGCTGTCCATCATTGCCGATGTCCATCTACCAACAGAGACTGCGGGCAAACGAATGGCTCTCCATGGTTCGCTGCGGCGATATGGAGCGGCAGTTTCGTCAATATCCGCGATATGTCCGCTGGCTATCGATTCCGGGAATGTTCCACGGCGCACCGTAAGCAGCCTTGATATACTCAATCGCCGCTATCGCATTGTCTACCGGATTCCAGATGTCGCCATGGCTACCCAGCGCATAGCGAGAGAACGTGTCAGGCAGCATCTGCAGCAACCCCGAAGCATGCTGCCCGTCGACCGCTACCGGACTGACCGCTGCTGGATTTCCGCTGCTCTCATACTGAACGAGAAGCAGGAGCCATGACACCCAGGTGGATGACACTCCTGCATCGTGGGTCGCGATCGTCAAATCCGTCCGCACAGTCGCCACATCAAGGATGCCTGACGCTACTGGAGGCTGTTCTCCCTGTTTTGCGGGCGCTGCGGCAGCCTCCGCAGCGCGCTTTTGGGCCAGCATGACCGAGGAGATCTCCGAGGCCAGTCGCTGCATATTTTGAATCTGGTCGACATGCTGAGACGCGGCAGCCGTTTTGAGGGTAGCCAACTGCGCCATCAAGACCTGTTCGTGCGCCGCGTTCGCCTCTATCTGCCAGCGTATGCGCGAAACACTGGCGTATGCGGCATCCGCAAGTTTGGCATCCTTTTGAGCCCCCGTGGTGAGAGCATGAAACTCGCGAACGGTCCGGGCGTCCTTTAAAAAGATAGAATTCTGTCTTTGCAGCAACAGGTCCATGGCAGAGATTCTGTAAAGCAGATCTGATAAACTGTGAGCGCCAAAGATAATTGCGATGAAGGGTATCCCGCCTTGCTCGTACCAGAACCGCAATTGGGCCTGCAAATGGGCGTTTGCAAGCCTGGCCATGGCAAAAAAACGGTGCGTCATTCGGCGATCGCGCAGCACGCGTTCACGGAGGCGGGCAACAACAGCACCCTGCGCGGCCTGCAGATGTTCCTCGTTTAGCACCGCCTGTTCTGTAGCCTGCAAGTTGTTGGCGAGTCGCGCTTCACGTCCATTCAATGTCGAGATTTCTCGCCCCAAAGCTATGCTATTCTGTTTGGCGACCTGGTAGGCCCGACGCAATTGCGACAGGTTTGAGTCTTTTCCGTACGCACGCATGGGCGCCGGCATGAAAAGCGTAAGCATAATCACACAGACGGCAATCCAGGTGCGGCTCCTATAGCTCTTATGTACGGCGAGTCTGTCCATACGCACATAGTAACATGATGAACCACGGTCGCCAAATCGGGGCGACCTCCCTTGTCTTGTCTTGTAGATTGCCAAGCGCGATGATAAACTCATGACAGCGTGGAGGAAACTGCGGTCGTCTATGAAACTGTTGCATTGTCAGTCGCTGGTTGTGGCTATCCCGGAAAATCGATCGTCCCTGCCGGTCGGAGTCATATATTGCGCCCCTGCTCAGACAGCGCTGTCGCTAAACTCGCGACGGGCGCAATATATGACTCCTCCCACAGTGAGTCTTGCATCCGTGAAAAACCTTGCCGCGCCTTTTCATTCCACTGATGGTGGCGCGCAGGCGCCATGGCTGTCTATCTTATCTGCCGCTCACGACATAAGCGCAACAAGCTCGTATATGATGCGCATATGAGGGCGCTTCGCGCCCTCCGGCAGAATCGCCGAAACTGTTCGGCCAGTAACAGGGGGAAACAGGGATGACGTTTCGCAGCATCCGCCCAATCTTATGAGACACTGGCTTCGTCATTTTGCGCGAGTTCAAATCATGACTGGCATAGTAACCGTGCTGCTCATTGCGCTCTGGCCGATTCCTTCCCATGGCATCACGACGTTCACCGAACGACGCACTGCCCAGCAGGCCATTGCTCGCGCCGCCCGCCACAAGCCCGCTCCGCGCGCGCTGTTGCCCTTCGCTCCCCGGATCCCGCGATCTGAGGTCAAAAAGACAGTTGCGCTGCCGACAAAGGTTCTTCTCCAGGCTCCCCTGATCGATCAGTTGCCCGCGCTGTACAACGGTTGTGAAGTGACCAGTCTGGCCATGCTCCTTCAGTTTGAGCACATCAATGTCACAAATCTGACGCTTGCCGCGGAAGTCAAGCGCGATCCTACGCCACTTGTCACAAACAGCGAAGGCGATATCGTCAGTTGGGGAAACCCGAACACGGGTTTTGTGGGGAGCATCTCAGGCAAGGAACCGGGTTACGGCGTGTATCACGGCCCAATCGCCGCTCTTTTGAATCGCTATATGCCTGGACAGGCACTCGATCTGACAGGATCAAATCTCGCGACCATCCTTGCGACGGTGGCGTCGGGACGCCCTGTGATCATGTGGACGTCGCTCAACTTCCAACCGGTAAACGACTGGATCACGTGGCAGAGCCCCACCGGACCGGTGCGTGCAACAATGATTGAACACGCAGTGCTGTTCGTTGGCTATGATAAAACAGATGCATTTGTAAACGATCCACTGACGGGGCAACTCGACGCTGAACCCCTGGCGTCTTTTCGGACTAGCTGGATTGATCTTGGCCGACAGGCGGTCACTGTAGCGCCCCAACCGCCAAAATCGAACTAAAACTAGCATTTGCCTCTCAACTGTGCCACAATGACAATATCTGCGTCGGCACAAACGGTGCGTGAGCACATATGGGGGAACGATCTGATTGGCACTATGAAAAACCCATCCATATCCATCATCATACCGACCTACAATCGCCCTCGCCTGCTGGCGGAGTGTTTGCGCGCCATCGCGTCTGACCCTTATCAGAACAAAGAAGTGATTGTCATCAACGATGCCGGCGCCGACGTTTCCGCAGCCGTCAGGCACGCGGCAAAGCAGATGCCGGTGCAGCTTGTGAATCTTGGCAGTAACCGCGGTCATGTGCGCGCCCGCAACGAAGGTCTGAGTCAGGCCCAGGGAGACCTTGTCATGCTGTGCGATGATGATGATCTTCTCTTGCCTGGGCATATTCAGAGAATGACGCAAATGTGGCGGGACCGCGCGGATCAGTTACTGTACTCAGACGTTGAAATTGTCAATTACAACCATGCCAATGGCCAGCGTGTACCCATGTCCAGAACCGCTTTTGCCTTTGAGTTTGACCCTGGGCTGATGCGCCGATGGAATACAATCGTTTCCTCTGGCATCCTCTACGACCGGGCGCTCCATGACGACATTGGTTTTTTTGACGAAAACATGCGAGACTACTGGGATTGGGACTTTTTTCTGCGTGCGTCTGCCGTGCGCGGCATGTTTCGCGTTCCATTTGCCAGCGTCCTGTATATGGTCAGCGCGCTGGGTCAAAATCTCTCGTCCAATCACTCAGGCATGCAGAGATCCCTGCAGCGCTTTGTGCAAAAACATCAGCTTGAACCTTTGTCCGCGAGTTCTTTTGCGCTCATGCTGGATGAACCCGCCCTGCAATCATATCGCCGTCCTACGTGTATCCTCTGGAACGGGAGTCTGCAGTTTTGTCACGAGTAATCTCCTTCACGCCTTATCCCGATGCGCTCGCACATTCCGGCTGTGTGCGCAGCAACTCACACTTGTCATCGACCTGACCTGAATCTGTTCTGTCCGTCTCGACATTCCGGTGTTCGTCAATACGCGCAAACGACAGTCTTGGCTGTTCCGTATGCGGATCGACAAAGGTTCTCGTACGAAGGCCAAACGCCCGTTCCATCTCAGACCCAGTCAGCACATCCGCTGGCCGACCCTGACGGATAATGGTTCCTTCATGCAGCAGTATCACTCTGTCGGCGTAACTCAGGACATGCTCCAGATCGTGCAAAGTCACGAGGATGCCACGATCCTCTTTCGCGAGTGCGCGGCAGATCCGCAGGATATCCAGTTGAAAGCCTACGTCCAGACCTGAGACCGGTTCATCAAGGAGCAGAATGCTTGCGTCCTGCGCCAGCACTTTTCCCAGGAAAGTCCGCTGCCGTTCTCCACCAGACAGGGTGCGGATGTCTCGATCCCCAAGACTCTGCAGGCCAACCTGCGCCAAAATAAAGTCAACCCTGTCGCGGCTTATCGGGCCCCGCGCGTAAAACCCCATTTCAACAATATCGCGCACGGTGTACGCTACATCCACCACGGTCTGTTGCGGCAGATAGCCCAGCCATCGGGCCCGCATGCGTGCGCGCATGCGGTGCAGATTGTGGTCAAACAGGGACACAGTTCCACTCGTTGGCGTCAGCACCCTGGCGAGCAGTTTTAGAATCGTGCTCTTGCCTGCACCGTTCGGACCGATCAATGCGACACATTCGCCTGGTGCAACAGTCAATGAAACATCGCGCACAATCTGTTGGAAACTCAGGCGATCACAAGACAGCACACGGATTCCTCCTCAGTGAGTGATCGTTTTCACGGGCCGAGGCGCCGTTCAGAACGCAGCAAGAGATACAGGAAAAATGGGCCGCCCAAAAAAGACGTAATGATACCGACATTAATCTCAAATGATGAAATCAAGGTGCGAGCGACCATATCCGCCACTACCAGCAGAGCGGCGCCAAGCAACGCCGAGGCAGGCAGCACCACACGATGACGGGGTCCTACAAGCGCCCTCGCCATATGAGGCACGATCAAGCCGACAAAAGCGATGGTGCCGCTGATCGCCACCGACGCACCAGTCATCAGAGCCACAAGCATCAACAGAGCCCGTTTGACCCATTCAACCGGAACACCACTGGAATGCGCACTCTCCTCGCCAGTCTGCAACAGATCCAGTTCCCGGGCCAGCGCAAAGACCAGCACCAGACCGATGACGACCGGAATGGCGACCAGCCTGAACTCGGCCCAGCCATCTCCGTTGAACCCGCCCATAAGCCAAAATACGATGCTTCGTAGTTGGTAATTATTAGCAAATGTAAGCGCGAGCGAAACGCCGGCGTCAATCATCGAACTGACGATCATTCCAGCGAGGAGTACGCCGATGAGTGACGTCTTGCCGCGTTTTGTCGCCAGAGCGTAGACCAAGAACACCGCAAGCGTCGCCCCTGTAAACGCGGCCAAGGGGAGCGCAAATGGACTAATCGCGGCCCAGGAGAAAATCAGCGCCAACACGGCGCCTATGGACCCCCCTGCGGAGATGCCGATGATCCCCGGGTCTGCCATTGGATTTTTGAAAATGGATTGCACCACGGCGCCGGATGCAGCCAAGGCGGCGCCTACGAAAGCAGCGCACAGCACGCGCGGTTCGCGAATCTCACTGACGATAATATCGCTCGTGCTGCTGCCGGACGGGTTTAAAAAAGCATGAATCACCTGACCCACGGTGAGTGGAACCGGGCCTTTCATAACGCCGGCGACGATGGCGATCACCAGCACCACCGCAAGCACAGGAAGCCACCATGCGGCTGCACGGCGGCTTCGCGCAATGACGCGCGGCATCATTTTGTTTGACTCGCACTGATCAGTATCTTCTGAACATCCTGAACGCCCAGGACAATGTACTGACTCACCGCAGACAGATTGCCGTCCGAAGCGGTGTAGACGTGATGATTCTTCACGGCGCGCAGCGACTTAAAGACGGGATTGCGGAGGAATTGTTTCAGTTCCAGTTTCTGCTTTCCTGAATCGTTCGGAATGATAATGACATCAGGGTTGTACGCGAGCACTTTCTCGGCGGACACCGTTGCCCAACCGGTAAGATTGGCGGCGACATTCACGCCTCCCGCCGCCCTTATGACGCTGTTCCCCGTTGTCTGAGCACCGGCAATGCTGATGGTGTTCTGATAACTGGTATAGTAGAGCACCGTCAGTTTTTTCTTGGGCGCCGTCTTCTTAAGCGCCGCCAACTCCTGCTGCATATCATGGACGATCGCCTGGGCTCGATTCTCGTAGCCAACCATCCGTCCAATTGTAAGAATGTGCGATTCGATGCTCCCGATGGAGTTGAAAGAGGTAAACTCATACACGGGTATCCCCAGATGGGTCAATTGTTGGATCAACTTTGGGCTGTCATAATCAGCGGCGAGAATCAGGTTTGGGTGCAGCTTGACAAGTTCCTCGGCGCTGGGTTCTCCCATACTGCTGCCCAGAACGCGTAAGTGGTGCTGTTCGACGAGTCCCATGATGTGAGACCAGATCGGTTGCGTGGCGTAATAATCGACGCCCACAATCTCACTCAGCGGTACAAGCGCCGTCAAAATTTCGTCGGTTCCCAAAGTCAGCGAAACGATGCGGGTCGGTTTGTGGGGAATGACCACTTTGCGTCCCGTGTCATCCTTTACGACAAGTGGAAAGCCGGTATTGGCGGCGTGTTTCGCGATGTGCTTGACTGTCGCTCCCTCACTGGCGGCGGTTTGTCCTCCCGCGCAACCGGTGAGCAGCGCCGTACCAAGCAGAATGGTGGAAAAAGCAAGACCCGCGCGGCGAATCCGTTTTTTCATAAACTAGGCAACCCCCGATGTTTTACTCAAGAACCTGTGGACGAACAGCACCCGAAGCTACCCTGCAACAGGAACACGGCCCAACAAAAAAACCAACTGCCTGTACGCAGATGGTTGTATCGAGAGGCGTCAGAATACCCGATCGCACGTTCGCTACACCGTACCTCATCCGCGAAGGTTTCCTGGTGGCAGATAAGAAGGTAGGTCTCCTGGCTCCGGTTCTCGCGTTCCTTTCGCCTTCCCCTGAACACAGAGTGGCTGCTTTCGCATGAAAAGAACAAGACCGTTACAGTGGCGCGACCGCTCGGGACTTTCACCCGAATTCCCTGTTATGCGCATGAATGCGCACCTTCTGGTGAAAGTATAGCCCATAGCTGTCATCTTGTCGAGCAGACATCTCGTCAAGCGTTTATTACATTTTCCACTCATTGATCCGGCCATCGATGCAGGAATTGACGATGCTTTGCCGAATATACGTAGAATATGTCCAATTGTCTGACCACCGACCACTCAGTGTTGCATAACCGCGACGCTCGATGATCGGCGGGCGGCCGTTTGGCAGAAAAAAAAGGGGGAGTTCCGAACAGTCATCAGAAAATCCCATTCAGTTTTACGGCGGTTGGGGAACGGCGGCTTTGCAAAAACTCCCGTCATAGCCAAGCATTTGTAGGCGTTTTCATGCTGTGGGAATGGGGAGAGTTGCAGATCCCCGCACGCGTCGATATTCTTTTTGCCGCGGCGAAGTCAATGAGGGAGGGTCAGGAAAACCCTTGCCCCATCAAACTCGGCGAATGCCGAGAGGCTGTTAACATTATATAAGGAGGCTCCACATGCGCGTTCCTGGCCTTAAGAAAGAATTGTCGCTTGTCGACCTGACGTTTGCATCTGTCGGCGGCATTATCGGTTCTGGCTGGATCCTGGCATCACAGACGGCGACGCAGATCGCTGGTCCGGCAGCCATCATCTCTTGGCTCATCGGCGGTTGCGCTATTCTTCTCCTCGGTCTTGTCTACACCGAACTCGGCGGCATGATGCCCGAAGCGGGAGCGGCCGTCCGTTACCCGCAGTATTCGCATGGCAGTTTTGTAAGTTTTATCATGGCGTGGGCCGGTTATCTCACGTGGGCGCTCGTTTCCCCTGCTGAAGCGGAGGCGATCACGCAGCTCGCCAACGTCTACTGGAAAGGTCTCTACAATACGCAAACCAGCTTACTCACACCGCTTGGCATGTTGGTTTCAGCCATTCTCATTTTCGTTTTCTACATCATCAACTACTACGGTGTTCGCTGGTTTGCCGTTTCGAATACCGCGCTGACCTGGTTCAAATTTATTCTGCCGTTAGGCACCGCGCTGATCTTCATCTTTGGCGCGCACAACTTTGGCAACGTCACGTCACAAGGCTTTGCTCCCTATGGATTTTCTAAAGTATTCATCGCTATCGGCACGTCCGGTATCGTCTTTTCCTTCTTAGGATTCCGGCAAGCCATCGAACTCGCCGGCGAAGCGCGCAATCCCTCGCGCGACGTTCCCCGCGCTGTCGTCTTGTCAATCCTCATCGGCATCGTCGTCTACGCGGCGTTGCAAATGGCGTTTGTCATCGGCGTTCCCAGCGCGGAAGCGGCAAAAGGCTGGGCCAATCTCAGCTTCAGCAATCCCTGGGTAAAAGTAGCCGTGACGCTCAACCTCGGATGGTTGGCGCTGTTGCTGAAAATCGACGGCTGGTTATCCCCTGGAGGCACCGGTCTTGTCTATACCGCTTCAACAGGGCGGTCGGTGCTCGCAATGGCGGAAAACCGCTATGTTCCCGCTTGGCTTGGCAAGCTTAACAAGACAGGCGTGCCTGCGAACGCCATGCTGTTGAACATGATTGTTGGCATCCTTGCGCTCTTCCCGTCCCAAGGGTGGAGTCACATTATCGGGGTTATTTCTCTGACAGGCGTATTCAGTTATCTGATGGGCCCAGTTGCCGCATCCGTGTTCAGACGTACGGCGTCTGATATGAAGCGTCCTGTATTGATCAAGAGCATGCCCGTTCTCGCGCCGGTAGCTTTTGTGCTGGCTGGCATGGTCGTGTACTGGTCGGGATGGACCACCAACTCGCTGAGTCTCATCGTAATCGTTCTCGGCCTGCTGATCTACATCTACTACTTCTTCAAGAACAAGTTCACGGGAGACGACATCAAGCGTGGCATGTGGCTCGTTGTCTACATCGCCGCAATGTTGCTGATCTCCTATCTGGGCGACAAAAACTTCGGCGGCATTGGAGCCATCGCCTTCCCGTATGACAACATCGTTGTCGCGGCAGTTTCGCTCGCCTGCTTCTACTGGGGCGTGGCGTCAGGCACTGAGACAAAGGAACTGGCCGAACTCAAGGCGGAAATTGCCGCCGAGCCTGCTGCGAAAGCCTGAGAAGGCTGCGCTGCAAGAGGATGCGCGCTTCCCTTGGCGCGCAGTGCTGGACAACTAGGAAACGATTCCGTTGATCCTTCGAGGCAACGATCGGAGAAGCCCTGTAGAATGATTCATTCTACAGGGCTTCTCGTATTTGTGCAAGACTGTCAGAACTTTCAACTTGCGCACCCAAGCGAGCAACACCAGGAGATCGCCCGCCTGCACGGCCCCCCCGCCTTGACCGCCCCGAGTATCCCCCGACCTTCGCAAAACTCAGACCGTACTACTCCAGAACAACCAGCAGATCCCCGGCCTGTACAGCGTCTCCGACCTTTACCGCGATCTGCTTCACCACGCCCGCCACGGGCGCCTGCACCTGCATCTCCATCTTCATCGCCTCGGTTACCAGCAGGAACTGCCCCGCCACGACCCGTTCACTTTCATCGACCATCACACTGACAACAGTGCCTGACATGGAAGCGCCAACCTCTCTTTGGTTCGCGGGATCCGCTTTGCGACGGCGTGGCGCCGACGCCGCCTCCTGCCTGTCCGTGACCTCAATCTCCCGCGGCTGGCCATTGAGTTCAAAAAACACCACCCGCGTTCCGTCAGATCGCGGCAGTGACACAGAGATGAACTTGATCACCAGCGTCTTGCCGGGATCAATCTCCACCGTCACTTCCTCACCAGGCCGCAGTCCGTAAAAGAATGTGCCCGAATCAAGCACCGACAGATCGCCATACAGCGCCGCTGATTCCATAAAGTCGAGATACACCTGTGGATACAGGGAATACGAACTGACATCACGCGATGTTACAATCCGATTCACTTTACCGCTCACTTCCGTCGTTAACGCTTCAAAGTCCACGGCAGGCAACAACGCGCCCGGACGATCCTGCAGTGGCTTGCGATCCTTTAGCACAGCGGCCTGGAGCCACTCCGGAAAGCCGCCTGGCGGCTGTCCCATGTACCCCATGAAGTAGTCTACGACGGACGCCGGATAGTCGAACTCCCTTGCCCGAACGCGCAGTTCTTCCGGGGTCAGTCCATTCTGGACCAGGAACAGAGCGAAATCTCCCACCATTTTTGAAGAAGGCGTCACCTTGACGATGTCGCCCAACATGTCGTTTACGTTCCGATACGCCCGTTTCACTTCATCAAACCTGTCTCCAAGTTCCAACGATTCTGCCTGCCGCTGCAAATTTGTGTACTGTCCGCCAGGCATTTCATGCTCGTAAACGTCAGACGCGCCTGCCTGAAGTCCACTGTCAAATGGTCGATAGAGTTCGCGTACGCGCGCAAAGTATTCACTGATGACAGGGAGTCGTTTGATGTCAATCTGTGTGTCGCGTCGCGACCCTGCGAACGCGGATGCAACGGCGGTCATGTTCGGTTGGGAGGTCAGCCCCGACATGGAACTGGTGGCTACATCCGCAATATCTAACCCCGCTTCTGCGGCCTTGATGATTGTGGCTACACCCGTCGAAGCCGTGTCATGCGTGTGCAGATGAATGGGAACACCCACATGCTCCTTGAGCGCCTTGACAAGCTCATGAGCTGCGAATGGCTTGAGCAGACCGGCCATATCCTTGATCGCTATCAGGTGGGCGCCGGCGCGTTCAAGCTCTTTAGCCAGATCCACGTAGTAAGACAACGTGAATTTTGTGCGCTGCGGATCCAGAATGTCACCAGTGTAACAGATGGCAGCTTCCGCGATTTTTCCGTTCTCACGCACCCGCTCGATGGAATTCTGCATATTGGGCAACCAGTTTAAACTGTCGAAGATGCGAAATACATCGATGCCCGCATGCCCCGCTTCATCTATGAAGCGAGTCACGACATTGTCCGGATAATTGCGATACCCCACCGCATTCGCGCCGCGCAGCAGCATTTGAAACAGAATATTGGGGATTTTGGCGCGCAATCGCGCCAGTCGCTCCCATGGATCCTCTTTGAGAAACCGCATCGCCGTATCAAATGTGGCCCCTCCCCACACCTCCAGTGAGAAGAGTTGCGGCGTCTCATGCGCGATCGTCTCGGCAATCTGCAAAAGATCATAGGTGCGGACGCGCGTCGCCAACAGCGACTGGTGAGCGTCGCGAAGCGTCGTATCAGTCAGCCAGAGCCGACTGTCCCGTTTCATAAACTCCAGCAAGCCATCGACACCCTCTTGGAGGAACACATCCCGAGTGCCGGGAAGCGGTTTGTCAGACACGGGATACACAGCAAGACGCGGCCACCTTACAGGAGATTTCCTGGCGCCCGGTTTTACGCCCTCGCTGCCGTTTACACTGACTTCCGCAATGTACTGCAGGAGTTTATTGGCGCGATCCTGTCGTCTCTTAAACACAAACAGTTCAGGATGAGTGTCAATGAGATTCACTGTGTACTGGCCGTTCAGGAACAGCGGATGGCGAACCACGTTATCGAGAAAGGGGATATTGGTTTTCACGCCGCGGATGCGAAACTCGGCCAAGGCACGACGCATCTTGGCCGCCGCTGATTCAAATGTCAAGGCCCATACGGAAAGTTTCTCCAGCAATGAATCATAATAGGGAAGCACTCTTGCGCCACTGTACCCGTTGCTGCCATCGAGTCGCACGCCAAACCCGCTTGCCGGACGATAGGCGATGATTCTGCCCGTGTCGGGCGTAAAATGGTTTTGCGGGTCTTCGGTTGTCAATCGGCACTGGATGGCGTATCCGCGCAAAGTGACGTCCTCTTGTGAATGGATGCCAATGGCGGGAGCGGAAAGTTCCACCCCCCTTGCAACTAGAATCTGCGCCTGCACGATATCGATGCCAGTCACGAGCTCCGTCACCGTATGCTCCACCTGAACGCGTGGATTCACTTCGATAAAATAAAACTGGCCTTCCTTATCCAGAAGAAACTCGACAGTGCCGGCATTGTAGTATCCAGCGCTTTTCATGAGCGCCAGCGCGACTTCGCAAATCCTGACTCGCTGTTTCTCAGGCAGCATGGAGGGGGCGACTTCGACCACCTTCTGATGCCGCCGCTGAATCGAACAGTCACGTTCGTACAAGTGAACGATGTTACCGTGTCGATCTCCAAGAATCTGTACTTCGATATGTTTTGGATCCTCGACAAGCTTCTCCACGTACACACTGGCAGCGCCAAATGACGTTTGCGCCTCGGAACTGGCGCGGGCAAACGCTTCCCCCAACTCCGCGTCGCTATGCACCACGCGCATGCCCCGTCCGCCGCCGCCGCTCAGCGCCTTCAGAATGAGCGGATACCCCACACGCTTCGCAAACAGATGCGCCTGCTCGACGGTAACTGCGCCGTCACTTCCAGGAACAACGGGCACGCCCGCTCTGACAGCCGCCTGGCGCGCGGCTGTCTTGTCTCCGAAAAGAGTGAGATGCTCTGCCGACGGACCGATAAAGACGACTCCCGCTTCCGCACAGGCGCGGGCAAAATCGGCGTTTTCAGACAAAAACCCATATCCGGGATGAACCGCGTCGCAATCGTGTCGCTTTGCCAACTCGATGATACCGTGAATATCAAGATAGGCCTCAATCGGACCCTTTTCCGCCCCGACCAGATACGCTTCGTCCGCTTTGTATCGGTGCAGAGACAGGCTGTCCTGTTCCGCGTAAATGGCAACTGTCCGGATCCCGAGTTCAGTACACGCCCGGCACACGCGGATGGCGATCTCACCGCGGTTGGCAACTAAAATCTTGCGAAACTGCACGATTCGTCCCCCTCTGTAAGTACCCTACGGCTGATGACCGCATTAAGGTCATTAGGTTATACTGATTCAGTGGTTATTGTATCATAATCTTCTGAGACCTTGGATCACGGGTGCAACTGGTTGCGGCCAAGGTTAGAAAGGCAGAGTTGCTACATGTTATCCCTGGAGAGAGTCTGCGTAGCAAAGGAGGAGCGAGCGATCCTGCGCGATGTCTCCTTCACCGTTGCGGCCGGCTCGATTCACGGTCTGATCGGTCGCAATGGCGCAGGCAAAAGCACCACTGTGCGCACCATCCTGGGTCTGCAACCGTTGAATTCTGGAACAATTCGGGTTCTGGGCCGCACATTGGAGGGAGATGCGGCAGCGTACAAATCCCCGCTCGCTTATATTCCAGAACTGCCGATGCTGTACCAGGGACTGACAGTGACCGAGTATCTGCAGTTTACCGCGATGGCCTATAACGTTCCAGAGGCAGAGTTTCACAAGCGCCTGCCGCTGCTGCTGGAGCGCTTTGACATGTCGGCGCACGCGCATGACATTCCGCTGCGTTTCTCGAAAGGAATGCAGCAGAAGATGAATATTATGGCCGCCCTCATTCATGATGGACGCGTGTTTGTGGTGGATGAACCTTTCAATGGGCTGGATCCGATCGCCATCCGCGCGCTAAAAGAAGAACTGCGAGCCGTCGCTGACCACGACGGATGCGTTCTGTTGACCACCCACGCGCTCGACATTGCGGAAGCGATGTGCGATTCCTTCACCGTGTTGGAACAGGGTCACGTGCTGACCACCGGCAACGGCGCACAAATCCGCGAGGAATTCGGAGTTCCCGAGGGCAGTTCTCTGGAAGACGCGTATATGAAAATGTTGGGCAAACGCGGGGAGAATTCATGAAACGACGAGTAAAAGAACCAGCCGTTACGCGCAAGGCGAGAGACAGGACGGTGTCTGCCCTGTCTGTCTATGAGTTGGGTTCTGCGGCCATCGTGCGCCAGGCGCGATTCACTCGCAGGCGGTTGTTTGATCTGCATCTGCGACGTCTGATCGACACATCCAGTGTATTCACGGCGCTCCTGTCCCTCACGGTGGGCGTCCTTTGGGCCGAGGGATATCTGCAAGACATGGCGACGCTTCCGGGAGCAGCGGCGATGTTGCGTTCCCTGACCACTCTGCTGTTTGCAGTGGCGTTATTGGCCGACGCCGCGAAGGTATGGCTGCGGCCCAGTCCGGCGATCTGGCCGGAACCCGGCGATGTGGTGACGCTGTCAGGAGCCCCTGCCCTGACAACTGCGGTGACTCGCCCGTTGCGACTGCGCGCGCTCGCCTACTCGCTGCTTTGGCGCCTGCCTGCAACGCTTTTATTGGCATTTATCGTCAGCGGTTATGAAACGATCACTCCGCTTGGGTTGGCGGCGGCTCTCCTCTTCGTGACGGCGCACGCCTACTTGCGAGAGTCGATTGGCTGGCGAAGGTTTCACCGCCATGCCCGCAGCGCGGAGCACAGACAGACAGAGTGGCGACGATCGCAACAAGGGCGCGCCGATCAGGACGATCCGATCGACTGGACCGCGTTTGCTCGCTGCGGCGACATTCACCTGGCGACATGGGAAGCGCTCAGCATTGGGCAATTGCACCTGTTGCCAGCGGCAAAACGCTTGCGTTCAGGACCGCACTCCTCAACGAACACCACCATGGGCGCCATGGGCGGACTCTCACCCGGACAAACAGACCTGCCGCAATCGCCGACGGCAGCAGGGAATCAACCATCCTATACTCGATACAATTCTCCAACCGGCCGCAATATGCGCTATAGCCTGCGGCTGCCGCTGCTCTCCTACGCAGCCGTCCAGCTTGAGCGAACGCAGGCGCATTACCTGTTGATGGGAGCCGTAGTTATCGGGGGACTCGTCCTGCACAATGTGTCTGCGCTCGGAAGCGCTCTGTATGCGGGCATGAGTCAAGTCCTGATCGTCTGGCTCCTCACGTCTGCAGCACTGCGCGAACAGCACGCTCTCCCCTGGCTGGCGTTGTTCCCTTGGAGCCTGGAACGGGTTCGAGCACAGGTGTTTGTCGGTGGATTCGTGGTCGTACTGGCACAGACTCTGGTGTTTACGTTAATCGCGATTCAAGGCAGGTTCGCCGACGCTGGCGCGCTCGCCGCAGGGCTGCTTGTCCTGGGTCTGGCGGAGACGGAGCTCGCAACCAGAGGGACGCCGGGAGGTCGCTCGCGCATGGAGTGGAATGTGTTGCTTGGCTTGCTGCCATGGTTCGGACAAATGATCATAGCGATCTGGCTGGAACCTTTCATTCCCCTCAAATGGCTGCATCAGGGCGCTGCGGGCGGTTGGACGCTGACCGCGGCGGTCTGCGCCGCGATCATGCTCGTGCGCATTCGGCAATGGTCCGCGCTGCTTCGGGCGGTCTATGAACTGCTCCAATAACGAGGGATCTGAAACGGGTATCATGCACTCCGCAGTCATGGGCAATCGATCTCTCGCAATCTGAGCGGCACACGGCACACGGCAGCCGCTCCGCCTGCCGCATCGGCTCACGAACAGCGCTCGGGGCGGTATCGCGACACGAACAGCGCCCGACGGCGACCGTTCAGCGTTCGTCCAAAATGGCAAACCCTTTGCGAAGGAGGTCATGGACGGCCTCATCGATCGCCGCTTCCTCTCTGGCGGCGAGCGTGTGTCGGTGTATGCCGCCAGACAAACTGAGCAGAAGAGGGGCGGAATAGTCCCGCACCGATTTGGTAAACGCCAACACATCGCGACGTGAACTGAACATGAGACTGGCCACGAATTCGCCATAGATCGGATGATCGACGGAAACGTCCAGCACCTCAATGCCTGCATCCACAAGCGTCAGCAATTCTTCTTCCGTTTGTTCAGGTGTATGTTGAATCGTCAGAACCCGGAAAACGCGCTCTGTTCTCTGATGGGGATGCTGTTTCGGCTGAAAATATCCCTGCGGCGTCGCCACGATCGCGAACCCTTTGGCGCGCAAGACAGCGATGTCCTTGACGATCACCTGCCTCGTAACGCCAAACCGCCGCGCGAGGTCAGCCCCAGTGATCGGTTCTTCGCCTTCGCCAAGAATGTTGATCAGCGCCTCTCGTCGGTCCACCGGCCACTCACCTCGCCCCTGCGGTCAAACCACTATCAGTTCACGGGTAAACTGAGTAAGGATCTCCGCGCCGCTCTCTGTCACCAGGATATCGTCTTCGATGCGAACCCCAAATCGCTCAGGGAGATAGACGCCCGGTTCAATTGTAAACACCATGCCCGGAAGCAGCGTCACGTCGCTTCCTTGCACGATACTCGGGTACTCATGGACATCAAGCCCCAGACCGTGTCCTGTTCGGTGAGTAAAATACTCGCCAAACCCTGCTTCCGCGATCATGTCACGGGCAATCCGATCAATGTTCGCCGCGGCTGTTCCGGGACCAACAGCCGCCGCTGCGGCTGCCTGCGCCTTCTTTACCACTTCGTACACTCGCCGGGCATCCGCGTCCGGTTCGCCAAATGCAATCGTTCGCGTCGTATCCGCCGCATACCCGGATCGTCTGGCTCCATAGTCCAGCACAACGAGTTCCCCCTGTTGAATCTTCCGATCCGTCGGTCCCCCGTGCGGCAACGCGCCGCGCGGACCAGAACCGACGATTGTGCCGAAAGGAACCCCGGCAGATCCCAATCTGCGCATCTGATACTCCAGTTCCGCCGCCACTTCGAGTTCAGACATGCCAAGTCGCAGCAGAGGGATCGTGGACGCAAGGGCATCGTCCACGATCTTGACGGCCTCCTTGAGTAAACGAATCTCCCCCTGATCCTTGCGCAGTCGCAGTGACATGACGATATCGTCAGCACCTGTCAGAGCGCACCCCAGTTCACGCAGAAAATCAGCCTCAAACAGACGCATTTGACCTTTTTCAACGCCCACCCGACTGTTTTCATTGATGCCCAGAAAGTGCGAAAACGCCTGAACGGCCGCTTGCGGACCCTCGGCGTCTCCGTAAGTGAATATACTTCCATAGTTCACGCCGGCGGCACTGCTTGCCTCCAGATGCGGCAAAAGCAGGGCGACGTTTCCGTTCTGCCCCAGGCCAAGCATTGTCAATCTCTCGCTCTGATGAGCGCCAAGGCCGGTAAGATAACGAAAACTCGCGCCCGGCGCAAATATCATGTGCGTCAGCCCGCGTTGCATCAGCAATGGCGTCAAACGATTCAAGCGTTCCATAGGAATCCACTCCCCATACTCATTCACTGTGTGACTTGGAAACTCACGGTCTGACCCGCAAACGAGGCAACCAGTTGAAGAGTTCCGTTCGGCAACAGCGATGTACTTCCAGCCGGTTCCAAATACTGCCCGTCGACAAGATCCGCCGTTTGTGTGACACCTGTCGAAGTGACGAAACTCCACGTAGCAAGCGATGCGACGTCCAGCACCTTACCATTGGCGTAATGCGCCATAAGCTGGGGGAGCGTCACAAGGGTGTGCCCGTTTTGCACGACTTCCTGCGCCGACCCCGCCGTCAGGTTATGGAGCGCAATGACTCTGAAGTACGCCAACGCGGGCAGCCCATGATTCCAAATGGACACAGTAACCAGTCCTGAGGTACGGAAATCGGCGGTTGCTCCGTTCCAGGTCACAGAATCATAGGGTGCAAACCAGCCGGTTGCGTTTGTCAACGTATCGATTTGTCCTCCGTGCTGAAACTGCGCCACCAGCGGAATTTTCTGACCCTGATAGACAGTCATGCCGGTCGGCGGCGGTACAATGATTAGTGAGGAACCGGACTGTACATCGCGCACATCAAAGGTCGCCACGCCATTTTTTTGTACTGTAATATGAGTAACGTCCATGCCCAGCGGCTGACCGTTCCACAAATCGTTGTTCGGATTGCTGGTCGCGGTGAAGGCGTTGTTGCCGTTTGAGCTCGGATACGTATCGTTGTACATTCCCGCAGAATCCAGGGGCACATGCAGATCCCCCGCGTGCCCTGCCTCCACGATGGCAATGTCGTCATGGTGCGTCGCATTTTGACTGGGAGTATTGAGGACATCGTTTCTCCAATCATAGCTGCCCGGATTCGCTTCTGTTCCATCGATGTGCCAGATCAGCACGCCGGACTCCGGCAAGGCCCGATCGAAGCTGATCTGCTGCTCGTTGGAGATCAGAAAATAGTCCGCTGCCCTTCCGGATGGTCGCAATTCATAGACGACCGGACTCTCTTCAATCGGAGGCAAAATAACCCCCGTTTCACTCTCACTGATCACTTGCGGAGCGATCCAGCCCAGGAAAATCCGGGAAAACGGATCCAACTCTGCAGGAGAACTGCCAGCAGGGTAACCATTCCAGTTCCCGTCGGCCATCAGCGACCAGGGACCGTCACCTTGTCCTGCCTTGGGTGAACTCGACGTGTCATACAGATCGTCGAGACCCAGGATGTGCCCCAATTCGTGCGCCAACACGCCGATTGTCGTAGGAGTCAGGCTGGGATCAGACAGCTCCGGAACAAGGTCGTAGGTGCTGACCGTCGCCACAGCCGCACCAGATGCGGCGCCGCTTCCCCCGATAGCGCCACTGGCGCCTCCACTGTTATTCGTCTGCCCGAAACCACCGTTGCCCACTGCGGCGTTGCCCGCTCCCGAACCTGTGAGCGGCACCTGCAACGGGGTGGGAAGCTGATCTTCTACCGGCCAGATCAGCTTGGTGTCGGTCGGCTCCACGTCCGCTCCGTAACCGGTGAATACGAATGCGAGATACTGGACGTTGCCGTTCGCCACATACGGAGCAAAATTGAAGTGGTCCGCTGTCAGTTGATGTATGACATCCACAACGATCGCATTGTCATTGTGCGGATATGGACTGCCAGTTCCATTATCTTTCCCCGCATAGTAAGCCTCGGAATGAGGCAGTGTCAGAAATGTGTTGGGGTGCAGCGGGTCTCCAATCACAGTTCCTGTCAATTGGAATTTTCCATACGACACTTGTCTATAATAGTCAGCGACCGATCCGGTTTTGCCGAAATAGAGGCGCCTATAGACTGACAGCGGCTCAGTCGCAGGCTTCCCCTTGAATGCCACACATACGACGAGCATCTTGGCCAGCGCCGTCGTGGGCGGCGAAGTATATGCGCCAGTCTTTTGCGCCTGCGCTTCACCGAGTCGAATTCGCAGTCCTTGCCGCGCCCGGAGAGACTGTAGCGTCAACCTCTGCGCCCCGATGTCCGCCTTTGCGCCGGTCCGGACTGCGAACGGCGCGACCATAGCCACGGAACGAGCCGCCCAATTCACACTCACAGTCATGCTTGCCATCAGCACGGCCAAGAGCGGTCCAACATAGCATTTCCGCATCCTCTGCGAGACACTCTCCCCCCGTGATGATTCGATCATACACGGGGCTGTGTCGGCTTACAAGTACCTCTCGCGCGCGTTTTTTCGTTTTACTCACTACCTGTGTTCCTCCTGAACGAGGTGAACCCAAAGCGCCTTTGCGGCGCTCTCTCCAACCAGCGAAAACGTCTTGCGCAGCGTAATGCAGGCTGCATGCTCCCCAAGCACAGCGAGACTCTCGCAAAATAACTGCAGAGTTCCATACGCGCTGCGAAGTTCCAGACAGGTACGCGCGTTTGCGATCGTGGCCCGTACTTTGCGAACATTTCGAATGATGCCCGAGTCACGCTCCAACATCTTCTCGACGGTCACTTCATCAAACGCCGCTACATCCTCGATGCGAAATCCTCGAAAGGCGCCGCGAAACGCTTCCCACCGCTTCTCTACAACCGATCGGCTGAACCCAGTCGTAAACACCACCTTCGTCAGCAATTCGAAAAAATCTTCGTCTGAACCACTCCACAGCGTCTTGCCAACGACCATCGCCATACGGCTCCCCCCACCTGCAAGTGATGGAACGAGCGTAACGAACAAACGCGTTTTTCACCATGCTGCTTCGCAGAGAAATGAAGCGCATGGCATATTACCCTGCCATACATAGAAAGAGACACCGGAACACGGCGCCTATGAAGAACTCTTATGACAGACAACTGACGCATATCCTATCGTTTCACGCGCCTATGGCCCTGCAGCCAAAGCGCCTGCAAGGTTCCGAAGATTAATCGTCTGCGGCGACCATCGCGGCCAGACGTTCCACCGCCTGCTCACCGTCAGTTCCCATCGCGCGCAGCGTGACTTCCGCGCCCCGTGGTATGACTAACGACATCACGCCCATAATACTTTTGGCGTTCACCGCTTTCCCGTCTTTTTCCAAAATCACGTCACTGCTAAACTTGTTGGCCTCTTGTACAAACAGCGCTGCGGGCCGGGCCTGCAGGCCAGCCTTTAGATTTACCGTCACAGTACGCTCCGCCATGGTATGAAACCTCCTGTTCTACACTGTCCAGATCGCCCTTTGTTGTTTTCACATTATACCAAAGCGGCCAGTTCCATGCTACGATTAATCAGTAATTCCGCGTTCTGCACGAATCTTTTGAGCTAATTCATCCAGTTTTCGAAGCCTATGATTGATCCCCGACTTACTAACCCGTTCCGAGAGCAACGCACACAGTTCCTGTAGTGTCACATCCGGGTGTTGCAACCGCTTCTCCGCCACTTCACGCAGTTTGGGCGGCAACCTGCCAAAGCCGACTTCTTGTTCCAGCAATCGGATGTTGTCCAACTGTCGAACCGCCGCCAGGATTGTCTTGTTAAGATTGGCCGTTTCACAGTTCACGAGACGATTGACCTGGTTGCGCATCCCTTTGACGACACGCACCTCCTCAAAGTGCAACAGTGCCTTGTGCGCCCCGATAACGCCCAGAAATTCGATGATCTTGTCGCCCTCTTTGATATACACGATGTAACCCTTTTTGCGTTCGATCATTTTCGCATGCAAACGAAACGCCCGCAATATGCCTAGAAGCGCCGTTGCGTGTTCGGCCGTCCTGTTTGTCAATTCCAAATGATACGAATGACTGTCGGGATCATTCACAGAACCGCTTGCCAGAAACGCCCCGCGCATGTACGCCTTTTTGCAACAGGGAAGGGCCACTGTGTCAGACGGTATCTGGCCGCTGATGTTCCCCTCTTCTGTCCACACGCCCAGGTCGCTCAGCAATCCCCGTGGATCATGGCGCATACGCACGATATATACGTTGTTTTTCTTGAGTCGCATTTTGCGTTGGACCAGCACCTCCAGAGGATGGCCGGAGCCAGTCTTCAGCAGCGTGTACATACGACGGGCGGTCGCGGCGTTTTCAGTAGCGAGTTCCAACACTGGCGGCTCAATGTCTCTGTTAAGTCGGCCCCCGTGCTGTACTAAGGCGGTCAACTCCGCCCGGTCGCAACACGGTTTGGCCGCCACCTGAGTCAATTCCTTTTTTGTTTGCGCAGCAAACGACATACCGCATTCCTCCCCGCCTTCACCCAGTCGCCGGCTCTCATTTGCGCTTATGTTCCCGGCCGATCAGAGACAGCACTTGCATCGCGACCATATCCGCGTCATGACGCGCATACATGGAGTAGTGCAAAAAGTTGCGGGCGATCACCGTCAGTCCAAGAGCATGCAACTTCTCGACATCAGCCAACACTGGATGTGAGCCTTTTGATTCATACTGGTCGATGACCGACTGTGGAATAGCCGCCGAATTGACGATGATCATATCAAAAAACCGCGCGCCCACGTGATCGTAGATGGCTCTCACGTGTTGCGAAGCCGAATACCCGTCGGTCTCGCCGGGTTGGGTCATGACGTTGCACACATAAATGGTCTTGGCGCGACTGTTTCTGATGGCGTCCGCAATCCCTGGTACCATCAGATTAGGCAAAATACTCGTATAAAGGCTGCCCGGACCGACCACAATCGCATCGGCCTCGGCGATCTCTGTGAGCACCTCAGGCAAAGGCTCAACATCGGATGGAATGAGCTCCACTTTCGCGATTTTCTTATGAGTAAGTGGAATCTGCGACTCCCCTACTACTCGCGTGCCATCAGAAAATGTGGCAGCGAGCGTAATGGCTCGCCTGGCCGCGGGAAGTACACGACCGCGTACAGCCAGAACACGGCTGGTTTCTTTGACGGCAGTTTCAAAATCACCGGTAATATTGGTCATGGCCGCCAGGAAAAGGTTTCCGAAACTGTGACCGCTCAGTTCCGACCGGACGTCGAAGCGATACTGAAGCAATTCGGCCAGCAGTGGTTCAGTGTCGGCCAGCGCGATGAGACAATTGCGGATATCGCCCGGCGGCGGCATGAACAGGTCAGAGCGCAGACGGCCTGAACTCCCCCCGTCATCAGCGACCGTCACAATCGCTGTAATCTCCGCGTCTAGTCCCTTAAGTCCGCGAAGCAGCACAGGCTGCCCTGTTCCCCCGCCAATGACGACCACGCGCGGTCTGCGGTCGAGTTTGATTTGCAGCAGCTTCTCTCTGGTACGGTCGCGCACCCGAAGCAAAAGCAGGATTGCGCCGCCCATTATGACGCAAAAGAGCCCGATGATCCACCAACGCAGGATGCCGGGCTGTCCCGCATAGTTGCCTATCAGAAGCCCCACGCCCAGAGTGAGCAGCAGCCAAGACCATTGGCGGAAATGTGTTCTCATCGCCCATCATCCTTTCCCAGATCCCGATGTGCCACGGTGACCGTAAAGGACTTTTGCAGATGCTCTCTGATGCTTTCAGCGATCGCCACTGAACGGTGGCGTCCGCCAGTACAGCCAATGGCCACCACGATCTGCGTCTTTCCTTCTTTAACATATTGAGGCAATAGGAAATCGGCCATGTCAAGCAATTTGGTCATAAATTGCTGGGTGGCGGGCCATTTCATAACATAGTCGTAAACATCCGGGTCCTGCCCCGATCGTGAGCGCAGGGTATCAATGTAGTATGGATTAGGCAAAAAACGCACATCAAAGACCAGATCGGCATCGATGGGAATCCCGTATTTGAATCCAAATGAAATCACGTTTACGGATAGAGCGTCCTCATCATCCATACCCCGGTATCGCTTGGCGAGAACTTCCTTCAATTCCAGCGGACGCATTCGACTGGTGTTCAGCACCAAGTCCGCACGACCGCGCACCTCCGAGAGCATATCGCGCTCACGGGCGATTCCATCGACGATGCGACCGTGGTCCGGCGCCAGTGGATGTTTGCGGCGCGACGCCTTGTAGCGGCGGACCAACGTCTCATCGTCCGCCTCCAAAAAGACAATCTGGTACTCTAACTGGTTTTGCTCTTCAAGATCCTTTAACGCGTCAAACAACGCGGAAAAAAACTCGCCTCCCCGCAAATCGCATACCAAGGCAACACGCCTGACACTACCGTCAGACTGGCGCACAAGCTCACTGAACTTGGGGATCAAGGCAGGCGGCAAATTGTCCACGCAGAAAAAGCCCATGTCTTCAAGACACTGTACCGCAATGGTCTTTCCAGCGCCTGACATGCCTGTAATGATCAACATTCGTATTACCTGCGCCATGCGGTACCTCTCCTCTCAGGGAAAGAGCGCGAGCTTGCTCGCGCCAACAACGCCGGCGTCGTTGCCAAGCGTTGCCGGAACGATTTTCGCAACGGCGGCCACACGTTCCAGCGCATACCGACTGAACGCTTCCCGCAGAGGCGTAAACAACGCGTCACCCGCACGAGCCATACCACCGCCCACCACGATCGCGACTGGATTGACGATATTTGCGGCGATGGCAAGTCCACGTCCAAGAACTTCCGTGGCCTCCGCGACCACCGCCTGCGCCAACGCGTCACCCCGTACAGCCGTGGCAAACACGTCGGCGGCAGTCAGGTTTTCGCTCTGCAATTCCGTCTGTTCTCCACGCGCCATTCGTTCTCTTGCCAGACGGACCACCCCCGTCGCAGAAGACACTGTCTCCAGACATCCTCTGTGGCCGCAGTTACACGGCGCTCCTTCCGGATACAGGACAATATGCCCAATCTCGCCCGCCATGTGACTTGCGCCGCGCAGCACCTTCCCTTCAAGGATCACGCCACCGCCGACGCCAGTGCCGAGAGTGATGCAAAGGGCACTCTCACACCCTTTCCCGGCACCCGCAAACGCCTCGCCGAGAGCCGCCGCATTGGCGTCATTCTCCATGTAGACAGGAAGCCCCAGGGACTCCGTAAGCGGGTCGCGGACAAACACATTTTTCCACCCGATATTGATCACCTCAACCGCGACACCGGCTTCCGTATCGATAAACCCGGGAACTCCGATCCCCACGCCGGCGCAGTCGGTGAGCTCGACCCCAGATCGCTCGATCAGTACGCGCGCCAGTTCTTCAATGCGACGTAAAATGTCAGAGGGGCCTCGTTCCGCATGCGTTGGTATTTCTTCTTTGATCACTATCGTTCCTGCTTCGTCAACGATAGCCCCCTTTATGAATGTACCGCCCAAATCGATGCCAACCGCTGTACGCAACGATGCTCCTCCTGTTCCAGAAAATCGCCGCAGGCGTATTTTCTTCCCGGTTGTTGGTGGCGCGAAAGCGCCATGATAGTCCATACTGAAAATACGGTCGTGCCTGCCCGCTCGTCAGGATTCATATGCTGCGCCCCTGCTCAGACACGGCTGCGCCGAACTCGCGACGGGCGCAGCATATGAATCCTGACGAGCGGGTTTTTCAGTCTGCTGATAAGCATTGTAACACGCGCAGAAAAAAAAGACGCAACGTAAGGCAATCGCCTACGTCACGCAAAAACAATCATCAAAAGGGGGTCAAATGTGCTACGGTCTCATCGTAAGCCCCTGAGATTGCACCCCCATTACATCGAGGTAAAGATATGATTACCGATTTCTTTCATTTTCGTATGGCTTGCTCCAGATTCCCAAAAAACTCCGGATAAGTTTTTGCCGTACACCCTGGGTCCTCAATGATCGTACCTGGCACTCGCAGACCAAGAATCGAGAACGCCATCGCAATTCGATGATCATCATATGTATGAACCGAAACACCTGATTGCAGCGAAGCGCACGGTTCGATGCGCAGTCCGTCTTCGAAGTCGCTCACGGTCACGCCAAACCGACGCAGTTCAGTGACGCATGCGTGAATTCGATCCGTTTCCTTCAGGCGAATATTGGCCACGTTGCGGATGGTCACAGGCTCCTTCGCGAGAGGGGCAATGGCGGCGAGCGTAGGCGCCATATCGGACATCGTGAACAGATCCACATCGATGCCGCGCAGGCCTTCGGAGGGTCCGGTGAGCTCCATCTCCCCTGTCTTGTAACGGATGCGGCATCCCATGCGTTCCAGCACTTTGGCAAATCCCGCGTCACCCTGAAGGGAATGGTCAGATAAACCGACAATTTTCACTGTTCCTCCACAGACAGCCGCTGCCGCGAGAAAGTAGGATGCGCCCGATGCGTCTGGTTCAATCGCGTAATCGCGAGCCTGATACGGTTCAGTATGCACCGTATACCGTTGCCCCGATGCGTCCACATGCGCGCCAAACTGCCGCATCATGGCCACTGTCATGTCCACGTAGGGTTTGGATACCAGTTCACCCTGAACCTCCAGTTGGACGGTCGATCTGGCATAGGGGGCGGCGATCAGCAACCCGGATACGAACTGACTGCTGTCTTTCCCGCTGACAACAACTTCACCACCGGGCAGTCCAGACGCCTCAACAACAAGCGGTGGGCATCCTGTGCCCATCTCATCGCGAGCGTCCACGCCCATATGGCTTAACGCTGTCACCATGGCAGCCATCGGGCGTTCGCGCATGCGTGTCACTCCATCCACGCGATAGCGTCCTTGTCCGAGACTGACAAACGCGGTCATAAAGCGCGCGGTCGTTCCTGAATTGCCGACAAACAGATCGAGGCCGCCCGGATGAACAAGCGGCCTGGCGCCTGCTCCATGTACAGTTACCGCAGCCCGTTGTTCGTCAGTCTCTACCGTGTACCCTAAACGACGCAGACAATCAATGAAGTAGCGACTGTCGTCGGAAAACAGCGCTCCGCTCAGATGGGACTCCCCCAATGCCAAAGCTGCCATGGGCAAAGCGCGGTTTGTGATTGATTTGGAGCCGGGAACCCGCACGACGGCGCGCAATGGGTGATTGCAAACTGGCACATGATAGGCATTTTGGGTCATCTGGGGGAACATCCTCTCTCGTGTTTCTGCGCAAAACTCAGACATGAGAGTCTATCAGAGGCACTCTCGCGAGTCTCCGTTGCGCCGCGTGATTTTTTGGCGATCGAGATATTCCAGAACAGCAACGGCGAATTTACGGCTCGTTCCGATTCGGTCCCGGAAATCCGCGACGGTAAAACCGCCCTGTTCCGCGTTAAGTTGCTGAGCCACTTCGACTGACCTGGTGACAGCATCGGCGCTGGCATACATGTCAGGGCCTATCGCGATGATCTCGTCTTCCTGGATCAGCAGATGAAGAATATTGCGCACCATACGTTCCCGGCCCTTAAACCACCCCTCCATTTCCGACAGACCGGGCGGAGCAAAGGGATGTTCCCTGAATGCCTGTTCGACTTTCGCCTTGACCTCCTGTTCAGGGGAGGATAATGCGATGCGGCGGTCCTTTGTGCGAAGGCGATCACTCTGAACGTTCAGATCGTCATTTTGAGCCTCATCCGCGATAACCGCTTCGGCCAACCGCGCATCCGCGCCAAGAGCCTTCAAAGCATTCTGAACCACTGATCTGGGCACCCATACATCATATCTATTTTTCTGATAATAGTCGTCGATCGCCCGTCGAATGCCTTCCTTCCACAACCGAACTGTGCGCCAGGACGTCACTACGGGCGGTTGACCGACATACATTGCAGCGCCAGAGGCAATGAGATCCCGAAGCGCCAGTTCGATGGTCTCCTTCGCTTCGCCCACCATGACGGCCAGGTCATGGGCGCTCGCGCCCGGTCTCGCCGTGAGAGCGTCGAGGGTCCGTTCGGCAGGCGTTCCATTCTCCTTACGCCGCAATTGTTCGAGAACCGCAGGACTATGGCGGCGGTGGTTGCGCCCTGGATGGGGGTCGATCACTTGACCGCCGCCAATGGTATGCATGGGCGAATAACTGCGCAGGACAAAATGGTCGCGCGCTTCCACCGCAATCGGCTGTTCCAGGCTCAGTTGCACCAACGCGTCATCACCGGAGGCGATTTGCGCGCCGTCAAGCAGGAGCACTCGCCCAATTACCTCTGCCGTACCTGTATATAACCGAACTCGCAGGCGATGGGACAGCGCAAACGGAGCGTCAGGCAGTACCCGAACCCGCGCGTCAAGCAGCGTGGTGGAACTGAGTGTTCCGGGAGCGCTCAAAGTCATTCCGCGCCGCACCTCCGCCTTGGCGCCCGCAAGAGCTACTGCGGCGCGCTGGCCGGCAACCGCCGTGTCCACCGATTCCCCATGTACCTGAACAGAACGCACCCGGGCTGTCTCTCCACCTGGCCACACCTGCAGAATGTCTCCCACAGACACCACACCGCGCCAGATCGTTCCCGTCACAACGGTGCCAAACCCGGGAACCGAGAATACCCTGTCAACGGGCAAACGCAAAGGACCCGTACGAGGCTTGCGACGAACCTGAGGCAACATATCTTCAATGACGGTTTTGAGTTCCTCAATGCCAGCTCCTGTGATGGCTGACACATTGACCATCGCTGCATCAGCCAAAAACGTACCCTGCAGTTCTGCCGACACTTCTTCACGCACCAGTTCCAGCCACTCAGCGTCCACCAAATCGATCTTGGTGATCACGACGATGCCGCTGGATACATCAAGCATCTGCAAAATCGCCAGGTGTTCCTTTGTTTGTGGCATGACGCCTTCCCGCGCATCGATCACCAGAAGGATCAGATCTACCCCACCGGCTCCCGCAAGCATGTTGCGGATAAAGCGTTCATGCCCCGGCACATCGACAACCCCGAGACGTCTGCCATTGCCCAGCACAAGAGGGGCAAATCCCAACTCGATGGAAATGCCGCGCTCCCGCTCCTCACGTGTACGATCTGTATCAGTGCCCGTCAGCGCCTTGACCAGAGCCGTTTTGCCATGGTCAATGTGACCCGCGGTTCCCACAATAACAAAATCCACGTCGTCAACACCCGTCCTTTGCGGGGATATATCCTGACAAACACCGCAGGCGTATCCGGATTCATATGCTGTGCCCCTGCTCAGACACGGCTGCGCCGAACTCGCGACGGGCACAGCATATGAATCCTGACGAGCGGGCTTTTTGTCCACTGATGGCAGCGCGCAAGTGAGATTTTGCTTCGCAAAACTCAGGCATGGCGGTCTATCCCATATATCCAGGCTGGTCGAGGTGGTTTCGCTTCAGAGTGTGAGCGTGATTGCCTGCGCCGCTTTTGCCAGCGCCTTGACCGACACGTCGTAGCGTCTGGCCACGACAGCCTGTGGCTCCGTGCGCCCTGCGGTGCGCCGGGACACATATTCGAGAGCAGCCGACCATACACTGCGCTTCACGATCTTTGGGAGATCTGCAAAGGAGAACATGAGATAACGCAACCAAATATCATAGGCCATGTCCGCCAGATCCGGGTCGCGGGAAGCAAGCGCTGTCTGAACGTCGCGCAAGATCGCCTCAAACGTCGGATTCCAGGCCAGCATGCGGCTGTCGCGGGTTGGCAGATCAATCACTTTCAGTTCCCCAGTCAGTTGGACCTCCACGGGCCCTGTCACCCGCAACAGTTGCAGGACAAACACACCATTCCACACCAGATCATCGCTTTGCGTTGGGTCCCGGACAAACTCTTTCAAAATATGCAGGGACTCGGCGTCATTGAGAACAGACAAAGCCTGAAGAGCCTCCCGTTTCGTGGGTCGCGGTCCCCGAAACAACGCAAAATACACCGATGACCGAACCCCGGGATCTTTGGCCCAGGCGCCAAGCTTGGCGAGTCCGGACGACTTCGCGTGTCCTCCGCCGTGTGCGCGCAGATGGAACGGCAACTGGTAGCTGTAACTGAAAAACATCCGGTTCCCCTTGGCCATGGCGCGTTCCAACTCTTCGAGATAATAGTCGGCAATCCCGCTGTCCGGATCCAGAGCCTGCACCTCAAGCAGCCATTGTCGGGCGCGCTTTGACCGATTCATGTTAGCGCTCGCGGCGCAAAGAGCAAAATACAATGACGGATCATGCCGATCCCCAAACTGGACCAGTTGCAAAAAGATGCGGTAGGCGGCCTTGTGTTCTCCCAGAATGCCGAGCGTTGTGGCCAGTTTGTAGCCCTGATCAAACTGCAGCGGCATCAGCTTGCGCAATAGTGCAATGAGCTGCTTATACTCTTCGTGATCGCGTCCCTGATGGCGGATAAACACAGCCAGGTTGCACAAGGCGTGAATGTTGCGCGGCTCCAGTTCAAGCACCTGGCGCGTGATGGCCACCGCCTCTTCCATATGCCCCAGATAGTACTTCGCCAGGGCGAGATTATTCCTGGCTGCGGTCGCCTCTGGCTGCCGTTCGATCTCTTTCTCAAGCAACAGACTCGCCTCGTGAAACTTGCCTTCCTCAAGCATGCCGCGCGCGACGTCCCGTTCACGGGTGGTCTCGAGTTGCTTGCGACGACTTTCCCTCAAGATCTCGCCGCCGCCATACTCATGAATCAGGACATCAAGCATTTCATCCGCATCAGGCGCAAACTCGCCAGTCGGATCCACTTCCAGGTACTTAACCACGTGCGCTTCCGCTAACTCATATTCCCCAAGGTTGGCATAATTGTTGGCCATATAAAAGTAGCATTCCGCCATATCCGGCGCAATGTCTGTCAGTACGCCCTGCAGCACTTCATTCGACTTCTCGAAATCACCCAGTTCCGACAGCACACCGGCAAGATTACAGTGATTCACCGCATTGGATGGTTCGCATTCAACCGCGCGCTCAAAGGAATGAAGCGCGCGAGACAAATCGTGTCTGTTCAAAAAACGGACCCCCCGTTCAAAGAAGAACGCGGCATCTGGCTGAAACGGCAATACCTTTGTCGAGCCTTTCTCCCGTCTGTCCATGAAGTACCTCCTCACTGGTTTCCTGGGAGCCTGCGCAAGCAGGTATAAGCGCAGTATAGCATAGCCGGTTGGCAGTGTCATGCCTCGGCGACAGAGCGAGCCATGCCGCAAATTGCCGATTCTGCGCTATTTGTCTATAATAATGAATACTTTACCACGAAGGGGCTGACAGACAGTGCACCGCATTAAAGGCATCATGGCACGGGAACTTGCCGGGCATCTGCCGGTAAGCCAGACCGTATTGGAAGACTGGCTGGAGATTCCCCCGGACTCCGCCATGGGCGATCTCGCCCTGCCCTGCTTTCGCTTGGCCAAGGAACTGCGCCAGTCGCCCCAGGCGATCGCCAGGGATATCGTGTCACGCATCGCTTCAAGTGACCTCTTGCAGGGCGCGGAAGCGATCGGACCCTACGTGAACATGCGTTTGCGGCGCGATTATGCCTGTTCACTCTGGTTGCAGGCGATCGAACAGGATGACGCTTTTTTTTCGAGTGGCAACGGCGCCGGACAGACGGTTGCGATCGACCTCTCGTCGCCAAACATTGCCAAGCCGTTTGGCGTGGGACATCTTCGCTCCACCATCATTGGCACGGCCATCGCCAACCTCCTGGAGTCAGACGGATTCACCACGCTGCGGATCAATCATATCGGAGATTGGGGTACACAGTTTGGCAAAATCATTGTCGCTTACCACCGCTACGGCGATCCGGAGCGCGTGCGGGCCAACCCGATCCAGGAACTGAACAGCTTGTATGTGAGGTTTCATGAAGAGGAAAAGACAAGCCCGGAACTGGAAGCGCAAGGTCGCGCCGCGTTCAAGCGGCTGGAAGACGGTCAGCCAGATGAAACCGCTCTGTGGCAATGGATTGTCGACGTCAGTCTGGCGGATTTCAACCGCACGTACGACCTGCTCGGCACAAAGTTCACAGCAGTCCTCGGCGAAAGTTTTTATAATGACAAAATGGCCGCAGTGGTTGACGAACTGAGTGCAAAAGGGTTGCTGATGCTGAGTGAAGGCGCTGAAGTCGTGTCACTGGAGCAAGTGGATCTTCCCCCCTGTCTGATTCGCAAATCAGACGGCGCCACCCTCTACGCGACCCGGGATCTCGCCGCCGCGCTGTATCGACATAAAGTGCTGGGCGCAGACCGCCTGACCTATGTCGTGGGCGGCGAGCAGCGCCTGCATTTTAAACAGCTCTTTGCCGTCCTCGAACGCATGGGATACGAATTTGCCACACAGTGCTCGCATGTGGCTTTTGGGATGATGACGATCGGCGGCAAAAAGATGTCCACCCGCAAAGGACACATAGTCCGTTTGCAGGACGTTCTCGATGAAGCCATTTCCCGCGCCCGCTCCATCATCGCGCAAAAGAGTCCTGACCTGACAAACGCTGAGGAAGTGGCCAAAGCGATCGGGGTGGGCGCCGTCATTTTTAACGACCTGAAAACAAACCGGCTCCACGACATCGAATTCGCCATGGACCAGGCGGTGGCATTCGACGGAGAGACCGGCCCCTACGTGCAGTACACGCACGCCCGCGCGTGTTCCGTACTGCGAAAGGCGGGCCTTTTGGCCCCCGGCGAATCGAATCCGACCTCGGTTGCAACGTGGAGTGAAGTGCTGGCGAATGAATGGACAGATAAGACACGTGGAGTTGCCAGTGGCGAAGAATCGTTGAACAACAAGGCTCTGGACGATGTATCCACGAGCAAGGCTTTCGACGATGCGACCCTGGATGATGTGTCATGGGAACTGGCCAAGCAGGTCAGCCAGTTTTCCGGAGTGCGCCAGCGCGCCAGTGCGGAAGCCGATCCGTCGCTCATCGCCAAACAGGTGCTTGACATCTGTCAGGCATTCAATCGGTTTTACCATGATTGTCCCATTCTAACGTCGGAAGGAAGCACCCGCACCCTTCGGCTGGCGCTGACCGATGCGACACGACTCACCATCAGGGCATCGCTGCAACTGCTTGGGATCGGCCACCCGGCACAACTCTAGGGGAGCAGTGATAAACCAAAGTTTGGGCAGGCGCCGCAACACCACCCTGCTCGATGACACTGACTCTCCAGGACGGATCATGCATTGCGCTGCCGCGAGTTTTGCGGCCTTTAGGCTGCACCTGTTCGAGCGGCAGTGCAATGCATGATCCGTCCTGGCATGGCAGTGGCAGTCATGACAGTGGCGCGGACCAGAGAATACTCTGATCCGCGCCACGCTTCCGTGCTGTTCAGACCGCCCTCAGAGCCGTCCAAAAAACCCCATCAGTGCTTGGCGATCCACATGGCTTGCAGCGGATCCGTGAGGTTCGGGTTGATGTAGAACCCTTTCACCCACGGTTGCACTGCGGCCGCATACACCGGATACACCAGCGGAATCCACGCCGCCTGTGACAAGATGATGTTTTGCGCCTGCTTGTACACATTGTCGCGAGCGACGCCGGCCGGCATCACCGCGCCTTTGTTCAGCAACGCGTCCACCTGCGGATTGCTGTAGTTCGTCGAATTGTTCACGGGCGCTTCATTGCTGTTGAACAGCGTGTTGAGGAAGTCGGACGGATCCGGGAAATCCTCGATCCACGCCAAGGTAAATATATTTTGCTTGCCAGCCTCGTTGTTGGTCAGGAAGGTGTTCCAGGAGGTCTGGTTCACGCTCGCGTGAACGCCGATTTGGGCAAACATCTGCTGGGCCGCTTCTGCAAACTTCAGGTCGGTTGGACTGCTGTTGTCGGTGTAGATGGTGGTCGAGAATCCTTTTGGATACCCGGCCTTGGCCAGCAGTTGTTTCGCCAGCGTGGGATTATACGTGTACTGCGCGTTTTTCGGCAGCACTGCCTCATACCCGGCGGGCATGCTCGGCGGGATGATCTGATTCGCGGGAATCGCGAGACCGGCCATGATGCGCACGAAGGTCTGCTTGTTGACCGCGTACTCCAGCGCACGGCGCACGGCGACATTGGCGGTGGGACCATACTTGGTGTTCAGGCCCAAGTAGTTGATCGCCACTTCCGTGGCCTTCACGATGTCTTTGTTATACTGCGGATTGGTCGAGAGCGGCAGGTAATCCTGCGACGGAATGCCGCCCTGGTTCCATGAGATCAGGCCTGTCTTGCCCTGCTCGAAGTGAAACATCACTGCCGACGGAGAATTGTCGATGTTGAACACGATCTTGCTGAGATAAGGAATGCCCTTCTGGAAGTAGTGCGGGTTGCGCACCAGGACGTAATTCCGTCCAGCCGTGTACGACTGCAGCATGAAGGGGCCGCTGCCCATCGGGTGCGTATCGACGTAAGATTCCGGATGCGAGTTCACGTACGCAGGATCAACAGCCGAGTAGAATGGCATCGCCAACACGTTCAGGAACGTTGCGCTTGGGTTATTCAAGGTGATCTGCAGCGTGTGGGCGTTCAGCGCCTTAAGACCTGTGACCGTTTTCGCCTTGCCAGCCACGAAAGCGGCGGATCCCTGAATCAGAGGGGAGATGAAGCCTTGGCCGCCGGACTGCATGTTGTTGTTCAGCACGCGCTCAAACTCGGTAATAAAGCTTTGCGCGGTAACGGGGTTTCCGTTCCAGAACTTCGCGTTTGTGAGGTGGAACGTATACACCTTGCCGCCGTTCGTTATGTTCCAGGACGACGCAAGATCGCCCACCAGAGTGTTGGTCGCGCCCTTGTAGGTCACGAGTTGATTGTAGAATTGCAATACAGCTTCGTACGACGTCGTGTCGTACGCTTTGGCCGGATCAAGGTGTGGAAACTGACTGGAAAGATCCATGGTCAGGGTGCCGCCGTACACAGGTTGTGCGCCTTGAGACGCCTGGCTGACTGCTTTCGGTGTGCTGACGGCCTGTGTGCTGCATCCGGCAAGCGCTGTGCTCAGCATGGCCACCGAAGCGACAACCCCAAACAGCCGCAACTTACTTGACTTCATTTGTTTTCCCCCTTTTGCGATTAGAACAACAAGCATGAGACCACAAACCTCTAATTCTATCACCATAGTATTGCCAAACGATCGTTCAGTCAATACTAGAAGCTGGAACCGGAAATTGTAAGTTAACTGAGAGAAACGGATGCAGACGCGAACGCCGCAGCGCCTCCGTCGCCGGATGCTGACGCGTCGTACATGGCCTGGGAGAAGAACCCATGACGGGCCTCATGTAAAAGCCTGCCGCTGACTCCAGAAACTTTTGCCAAAGCAACGCCAATCTTGCCCGAAGAGTCGTCCGTACCACGCGATCTACGAATATGTGATGCGTGGATCGACGATTCCGTACAGAACGTCCACCACCACGTTGACCAACACGACAAACGCTGTTGCAAACAGCACTGTTCCCATGATGACCGGCACATCGAGATTACTGATCGCCTGCACGGCCAACTGGCCGAGTCCGGAATAGCCAAACACATCTTCGATGACAACCACGCCGCCAAACAGCGCCGCGATGTCAATCCCACCGTAGGTCAGGGCGGGGATGATTCCATTGCGCAGCGCATGCCCAAAGATGACTCTGGCTGGGCTTGCCCCTTTCGCCTTTGCAGTCCTGATATAGTCCGAACTCAGCACGTCCAGCATCGACGCCTTCAGCAGCCTGGAATAGTAGGCCGCGCCCGTGATGGCGTAAGTCAATCCGGGAAGAATAATGTAGTTAAAGCCGCCTGTGCCGCCCACCGGCAGCCAGTTGAGACGAAAACCTATCCAGTACATCAGTTCCAGACCGACGAAAAACACTGGCAGAGAAATCCCGATCAGGGCCAGGAGGCTCGCGATGTGGTCGATGATCTTGCGGTCGTAAACCGCGGAAATGATGCCGAGCGGGATGCCGATCACAAGTTCCAGAACCCAGGCGGCCAGCGCCAGTTGAGCCGTCGCGCCCACCCGTTGCTCGATGAGATTTGTGACGGGTTGATCCAGCACGTACGACATGCCCAAATTGCCGTGCACCAGATTGTTCATATAATTCACATACCGAATCGGCAACGGCTGATCGAGACCAAGCTGTTTGTCGACCTGCAGCACCAGCGCCTCTGGAGCGTGGGGTCCTACGATGGCGCGGGCCGGATTGGCGGGCACGAGAAACGCAATCACGAATGTGATGATAGAGATCCCAAGCAATACAATCACTGCTCCGCCCAGGCGGCGAATGATATACGAGATCAAGAAAGGCGCCTCCCCTATAAACTGGTGTAACCAGCGTCCAGCAGCCGCGTCGGCAAACCCGCCGTCAAGCCCAGGATGGCTGAACCGACCCGTGCGATTCAGTCTGCCGCGCGAAACACACAATGCCAGTAACAACCTAGTGCTTGGTGACCCACATGTACTGCAGTGGATCCATGAGATTCGGATTGATGTAAAAGCCCTTGACCCACGGCTGCACAGCGGCCACATACACCGGATACGCCAACGGAATCCACGGCGCTTGCGACAGGATGATATTTTGCGCCTGTTTGTACACGTTGTTGCGCGCCGCACCTGCGGACATCATCGCACCCCGGTTAAGCAGTGCGTCAACCTGCGGATTGCTGTAGTTGGTCGAATTGTTAACCGGAATCTGATTGCTGTTAAACAGCGTATTCAGAAAGTCCGACGGATCCGGGAAGTCTTCCAGCCACGCGAGCGTGAATATCGGCTGCCTTCCCGTTTCGTTGTTGGTCAGGAACGTACCCCACGACGATTGATTGACTGTCGCCTTCACTCCGACCTGGGCAAACATCTGTTGCACGGCCACCGCCGTTTTCAGATCTGTCGCCGCACTGTTGTCCGTGTAGATGGTCGTCGAAAAACCTTTCGGGTACCCGGCTTGGGCCAGGAGCCGCTTAGCCAGGGCCGGATCATAATAGTACTGATCCTGTTTTGGCAAGTTCGCCTCATATCCGGCCGGCATACTCGGCGGGAGTATCTGATTGGCTGGAATCGCCAGACCGGCAAGGATGCGAACGATTTGTTGCTTGTTAACCGCGTATTCGAGCGCACGCCGGACCGCCGCGTTGGCTGTCGGTCCATATTTGCAATTGAGACCCAGATAATTGACGGCGACCTCCGTCTGCTTGCGCAGATCCTTACTATACTGCGGGTTCGTGGAGAGCGGCAGGTAATCTTCCGCCGGAACACCGCCCTGATTCCAGGAAATCAGTCCCGTGCCGCCTTGCTCAAAGTGAAACATCACGGACTGTGGCGAACTGTTGATGGAGAAGACGACCTTGTTCAGATACGGAATGCCCTTGACAAAATAATTTGGATTCCGCGTCAGCACGTAATTCTTGCCCGCCGTGTAGGACGCGAGTTCAAAGGGACCCGTGCCCATCGGATGAGTGTCGATATACGCCTCTGGATGCGCATTCACGTAAGACGGATCGACCGCCGAGAAAAATGGCATTGCCAGCACGTACAGGAAGGTGGCGCTCGGATGCAGGAGCGTGATCTGCAGCGTGCGCGCGTCAAGCGCCTTCAAGCCGCTTACCGATCTCGCCCTGTTGTTGACATACGCCGCCGAACCCTTGATCAGAGGATAGACAAATCCCTGACCTCCGGATTGCATGTTGTTGTTCAGCACCCGTTCGAACTCTGTGATGAAACTTTGAGCAGTGACAGGATCGCCATTCCAGAATTTTGCACTACGGATGTGAAACGTGTACACCGTTCCACCACCCGTGATCGTGTAGGTCGCAAGCGACGGCACGATCGTATTGGCAGCGCCCTGGTACGTGACCAACTGATTGTAAAACTGTTCGACAGCCTCGTCGGAAGTGGTATCGTAGGCTTTCGCCGGATCCAGATGCGGGAATTGGCTGATCAGATCCAGCGCCAATGTACCGCCCCGAATCGGTGTTGCTCCCTGGGTCGCGTTGTCGGCGGCCTGCGGCGGAGTCGTCGCTCCTTGTGTGCCGCAACCCGCCAGCGCACTGCCGAGCACACCGATTGCCGCGACAACGCCTGACAGGCGCATCTTGGTGGACTTCATCTGTGTTCCCCCTTAATGACTCACGCACGATACCCTTAATCTTCCCAGACTGCAATTCTGTACGCATGGAATTTTCAAAGGGCGGGAACACAGATGTTCTAGCGCACTCGACGGGGGTTAAACAGTTCGCGAAGTCCGTCGCCGAGCAGATTAAAGCCCAGAACGGCAAGCATAAGCGCCAATCCGGGATAGTAGAGCAACCAGGGCGCATATTCAAACACTTGTTGCCCTTCCGAGAGCATACTGCCCCAGCTTGCAGTCGGCGGTTGTACACCGATGCCCAGATAACTCAGCGTCGATTCCAGCAGCATGTTGTTCCCGATGGCCAGAGTTGTAAGAACAATCACGGGCGCCATGATGTTAGGCAGGATAATCTTGAAAAGAATCCGCCACTGTCTGCTGCCGAGCGCCCGCGCCGCCTGAACGTACTCAAACTCTTTGACCTTCATAACCTCAGCGCGCACAATCCGAGCCGTAACCGCCCAGCCCAACACGCCGATGGCGATAAATATATTGCTGATTGACGGCGACAACACGGCCACGAGCGCCACAACAAAAAGGATGAAAGGAAACGCCAGCATGATATCGGTAATACGCATGATGACGCTGTCCACGAAACCGCCGTAATACCCTGATATGATGCCAAGTGTCGTGCCGATAAACAGACTGATGAGACTGGCGAACACACCGACTTCCAGCGACACCCGAGCGCCAAACAACAGGCGGCTGTATACGTCCCGGCCCAGATCATCGGTTCCCATGATAAACGTGTGATTGGGAGCCAGAGGCGCTCCATCTGGCGCAAGACCGTTTGCGAACTGAAAATTCGGGTTAAAAGTCGCCAGCTTGTCCGCGAAAACAGCGACAAAGATCAGGGCAAGCACCATCAAACCGCCAACAAACACCAGCGGATACGCCCTCAGCACACGGACAAACTTACTTCGCACCTTGGTTGGCGGATGCGCCAGTCGCTGCTTCAACCCCGTCGTCGGTGATGAATCAGCCATCATGTGAGCCATACTGCACCTCCTCGATCTTCAATCATACAAGTGACAGCCAACGAATCGACCGGGTTTGACCTCTTTCCACTCGGGAGCCTGAGTCCTGCAAACTTCCATACAATCCTTGCAACGCGGATGAAAGTAGCATCCTTTCGGCGGATTGGCCGGGCTGGGAAGATCCCCTTGCAAAATGATCCGTTCCCGTCTCACTTCCGGATCGGGAACGGGAACAGCCGATAAAAGAGCCTGCGTGTAGGGATGCAGCGGATTTTCATAGAGCTGGTCCGATTCGCCGAGCTCCACAATCTGTCCCAGATACATGACGCCGATTCGATCGCTGATGTGCTTGACGACACTCAGGTCATGAGCAATAAACACATACGACAAGTTCAACTGCTTTTGAAGGTCGTCAAGGAGATTGAGCACCTGCGACTGAACCGACACATCCAGGGCCGACACTGGTTCGTCCGCGATAATCAGTTTCGGATCCACCGCGAGCGCCCGCGCGATCCCGATCCGTTGCCGCTGTCCACCCGAGAACTCATGAGGGTAGCGATCCATCCTGCTAGCCGATAGACCGACTGTTTCCAACAACTCGGCCACCCGCTTCTGTCTTTCCGTCGGGGACCCGAAGAGACTGTGGATAATCATCGGTTCCTCAAGAATCTGTCGCACGGTATACCTTGGATTGAGGGATGCGTAGGGATCCTGAAAGACAATCTGCATCTCGCGGCGCATCAGGCGCATCTGCCCTTTGCGCAATTTGCGGATGTCTTTACCGCCGAACAGGATTTGCCCGGCCGTTGGTTCGATCAACCGCAAAATACTGCGTCCCGCCGTTGATTTTCCGCATCCACTCTCGCCAACCAGCCCAAACGTCTCGCCAGCCCCCACCTCAAAGCTGACCCCGTCAACGGCGCGAACCTGACCAGCTATGCGTCGCATGACGCCCTTTCTGATCGGAAAATGCTTTTTCAAATTGCGCACCTGCAACAATGCCTCACTCACACTGCCACCCCCTTCTCATCAACCAGCCAGCAACGAGCCTGATGATTATCTGTAACGGAGAGCAGCGACGGTTCATCGTCCGCGCAGCGCTGTGTAGCATGCGGACAGCGGGAAGCGAACCGACAGCCTGCGGGCATCACCTCGATGCTCGGTACGTTGCCAGGAATAGACGACAATCGTTGTTGTCTATCTTCCAGACGCGGAATGGAACTCAACAGGCCGATCGTATAGGGATGAGTCGGTTTGCGAAATATATCTCTCACGTCGCCCTGTTCCACCACTTTACCCGCATACATGACAACGACGCGGTCGCACATTTCCGCCACGACTCCCAGGTCGTGAGTGATGAGCATGATCGACATCTCGCGTTCCGCCTTCAGTTTCCTCATGAGGTCGAGGATCTGAGCCTGAATCGTTACGTCAAGAGCCGTTGTCGGTTCGTCCGCGATCAGCAGTTTAGGGTCGCAGGCCATTGCGATGGCGATCATGACACGCTGGCGCATGCCGCCTGACAAACGATGAGGATACTCATCCGCAATGTCCTCTGCCCTTGGGATGCCGACCAGCTTTAACAGATCGACCGCCTTTTGTTTCGACTGCTCCTTGTTCAGTCCACGGTGAATGCGCAGCGACTCGCCAATCTGCTTGCCAATCTTGTGTACAGGGTTCAGTGAGGTCATGGGTTCCTGAAAGATCATGGCGATGTCATTGCCACGAATTTTGCGCATACTTGTGTCCTTCAAACCAACCAGTTGTTTCCCTTCGAATAAAATGGAACCCTTTTGAATCTTTCCATTTGAACTGAGCAACTGCATAATGGACAGTGAAGTTACGCTTTTGCCGCATCCGGATTCTCCGACAATACCCAGCGTCTCACCTTTTTCAATCGCGAAGTTGACATCTTCGATGGCGGGAAGATAGCCGCTCGCAGTGAGAAAGCTTGTCGTAAGTCCTGACACTTCCAATAACGCCGACATTGTAATCACCTCGATTTCGTCACTTAGCCTAGCAAATTCATGTTCATAGCGCAATACTTCGAATCTCTAAATTGTCCGTTGACAGAGTCATTGAGCGCAAGTTATATCGTAGCACATCTATTTGAACCTCGCCTTGTCAATCATAACCACTCCAAGAAACCAAAACTGGAATGACAAAGAGCCGGGAACCCGGCCCTTTCCTCTTACTGAACATGATTGGATCAGCAGTCACGCCATGCTCTGCATATTCGAGTCAACTCATCTTGCCGCGTATCGGCTCGCCAGTTCAGTCAGCACGTCCTGTAAAGGCAAAGTCCGCTCCCGCAGCAGCACCATGACATGATAAAGAAGATCCGCCGTCTCATAGCGCAATTCATCCGCACTGTCGTTTTTGGCGGCGATAATCACCTCAGCAGTTTCCTCGCCAACCTTTTTCAATATCTTGTCGATGCCCTTATCAAATAGATAGGTCGTGTATGAACCCTCTGGCCGTTCACGTTCCCGCTGCCGAATCCTGTCCTCCAGCAGCGCGAGTATTTCGTTTCCTGTTCCCCCGAAATGCTGACGATCTGATTCCACAAAGCCGTCAAAACAGGAGAATCGGCCCGTGTGGCAGGCGGGCCCCGCTGGTGACACCACCACAAGCAACGCGTCATTGTCGCAGTCCGTGTCAATCGTAATGACCTTCTGCGTATTCCCGGACGTTTCTCCTTTATGCCATAGTTGTTGTCGCGAACGACTGTAGAACCATGTCTCGCCCGTTTCCACAGTGCGCGCCAGCGATTCTTCATTCATATAAGCAAGTGTCAGCACCGCGCCCGAAACCTGATCCTGCACGATGGCAGGCGCCAATCCCTGCGCGTCAAAACGAACGTTGGCAAGCACATTACCTGTCAAGGCTGGAAACAACCTCACGAATCGGCACCCCCCTCTTGCGCAAATAAGCCTTTACCTCCGACAAGGATGTTTCGGCAAAGTGAAATACACTGGCAGCAAGCGCAGCATCTGCTTTCCCCGCTGTCAGTACATCGTAAAAATGCTCCCTGGCGCCCGCCCCGCCTGACGCGATAACGGGAATGCGGACAGCGTCCGACACCATGGCGGTTAACGCCAAGTCGTAACCGCTGCGTTGTCCATCCTGGTCAAAACTCGTCAACAGGAGTTCGCCAGCCCCCAGTTGCTCCGCTTTTTTTGCCCAGTCAAGCACAGACAAACCGGTGGCGATTCTGCCGCCGCTGATCAACACCTCCCAATCTCCACGTTCGGCGGAATATCTCGCGTCAATAGCGACTACAGCACACTGGGAACCAAAACGGCGCGCGGTTTCAGCAATCAGTTTTGGATCGCGCACCGCCGCCGAATTGAGTGACACTTTGTCCGCCCCCGCCCGCAAGACTTCGCGGACATCATCGACGCTCGCCAGACCGCCTCCAACGGTGAAAGGGATGAACACCTGCTCAGCGGTTTGCTTTACAATGTCGAGCAAAATGGAACGACCCTCATGCGTCGCGGAAATGTCGAGCAGCACCAGTTCATCGGCGCCCTGACTGTCGTACTGCCTGGCGAGGGCCACGGGATCGCCGGCATCGCGTCTGTTGCCAAAGAACGACTCGTGTTTGACCACACGTCCTTTGGCAACATCGAAACAGGGAATGATCCTCTTTGTCAGCATCGTCTCACCGTCCTTCGGCCACCCGCAAAGCCGCAGTCACATCGAGTGTTTCTTCGTAAATGGCTTTCCCGGCAATCACCCCGGACAGCCCCTGATTTTCCCGAGCGCGCACGGCACATATGTCATCCAGGTTGCGCACACCCCCGGAAACAATGACCTGCAGCCCCGACGCCTGCGCCAGATCGACGGCCGCATCCACATTGGCGCCGCTCAACATGCCGTCTCGTGAGATGTCTGTGTAGATGCATTCCCGCAAGCCCAGGCCATACAGCTCAGTCGCAAATTCGCGAGCCGACAGTTGTTCCGTTTCCAGCCACCCGGATGTTGCCACCGCCCCGCTGCGAGCATCCACTCCGACTGTAACTGCCGTTCCGAATTGGTCAATCGCCCTCTGAACGAGGTCGCGGGACTGCACGGCCGCCGTTCCCAGCACACATCGCCACACACCGCACTCCAACCAGCGCTCGATGTCAGCCAGCGACCGAATTCCGCCGCCGATCTCCACCCGCAGATTGGTCCGATCGACAATCGCCTTGACGATCGCTGCAGTGTCGGACGTCATCCGTCCACTCTTGGCAGCCTGCAAATCCACCATATGAAGATGAGTGGCGCCGCTGTTCGCAAACCTCTGCGCTACGGCGATCGGATCGCCGTAATGGGTGATTTTTTTGAAGTCTCCCTGCCGCAACCTCACGGCGAGTCCACCGTACAGGTCAATCGCTGGAAGAACCAGCATGTGCGTCTTCCTCCTTTCGGGCGATACCGCAATACTCGGCAAAATTGCGCAGCATGGTGAGCCCCGTATGAGAACTCTTCTCGGGATGAAACTGCATTCCAAATATATGGCCATGCGCAACGACGGCAGGAATGTCCTGATGATACGATGTCGTCGCCACAATCACTGCCGCATCGACAGGTTCAACGTAAAAGCTGTGGACAAAATAAGCGTAATCGCCGCGTTCGACACCTGTCAGAAGGGGATGGTCGGACTGCAGCGAGAGTTGATTCCACCCGACATGCGGAATCTTGAAATCTCCGCGCATCCTCTTTACTCTGCCAGGGATAAACCCCAGTCCGATGTGTTCGCCATGTTCTTCACTCATCGAAAAGAGCAATTGCATCCCCAGACAGATGCCAAGTAGTGGGCGACCGCCCTTTGCGTAAGCCCGCAAAGCGAAAAGCAGTTCCCGGCGCCGCAGATTCACCATGGCGTCGCCAAAAGCCCCGACTCCCGGCAGCACAACACCTGACGCTGTTGCCAACTGCGCGGGATCTGAGGTGATCACCGCCTCGCAGGCGACACTCTCAAACGCCTTTTGCACACTGCGCAGATTGCCGACTCCGTAATCCACGATCACGATCACGACGCTGCACCCCCTGAGCGCTGCCGTAAAGCTTCGACGAACGCGTCTACTTCAGTCGCGCGTAATTGATAGCTGCGACGGTTTGCCACCAGTCTCGCCGACACCGTTCCCAATTCGGCGAGTGGGGTAAGACCGTTTTCCGCCAGGGTGCGACCAGTCTCCACGAGATCGACAATACAGTCCGCCAGCCCGATGAGCGGAGCCAATTCAACGCTCCCCTGAAGGTCGATGACTTCGATCTGCCGTCCCATCCGACGAAAATAGTCTGTGGTGAAGCGAGGATATTTGGTGGCCACCCGTTTTACGGCGCCCACATCCGTATTGGGCCAACCCGCCACAACCAGGCGACAGACGCCGAACCTCAAGTCGAGCAACTCGTGCACGTCTGCCTGTTTTTCGTGCAACACATCTTTCCCGACAATCCCTAAATCCGCTGCGCCGTGTTCCACATAGGCAGGCACGTCCACCGGCTTTGCCAGCAAATAGCGCACGTCTCGACTGTCATCTTCCAGAATGAGCCGTCGCGATTCGGCCAAATCGTTGGGAACCGGATACCCCGCACTCGCCAGCGCCAGCGCTGTGGCGTCCAAAATTCGCCCTTTCGCCAATGCTATCGTCAGCATCGCAGATCACTCTCCTGTCCGAGAACGCGAACGATCTCTTGGCAGACAACCGCAAAATGCTCATCGCTCGCGGTCACAGTTCCGCCTGCGGCGAGAAAGGCCCATGCGCCACTCGGATCCGTCGGTGTCCATGTGTCCACGAGGCCGGACTCATCCACATTCTGCTCCGGCGTGACGCTGGTGACCGCAACCCGATGGCCGAGCAACCGCAATTCGCGTCCGACAGCCAACGCCACTGACCGTGTTCCCGCGCTATAGTACAAGCGGTGCACAGGAACTCCGCACCCCTCCTCATCGAGCGCCGCCAGTACTCGTTCGACATGTACGACGCAGCCGGTCGCCGCAGCCGGTCGCCCAAATTGCGCGAGCAACGCATCGTACCGGCCCCCATATGCGATCGGTTGTCCGAGAGCATCCGCATACCCCTCGATTGTGATCCCTGTGTAATATTCATGATCAAGGCACAGCCCGAGATCCAGATGCACCACGTCTGCCACCTCGTGTTCGGACAGCGCCGTCAGAAGCTCCTGCCACTCATCACAGGCCTGTTGAGCCGCTTCAACAAAAGCGATTGACCTGGCCTGCTCTATGGCATCCACTCCCCCGCGAATTCGCGGCATGACGCGCAACGCCTCAAGCCAACCCGCAGGCGCCGATTGCGTCTCGCTTGCGAGAATCGCGTCATAAGCCACCAGATCCTTTGCGATCAGAGCATGTCTCAGTCGCGTGCGCAGTTCTGGGGGAAGAACGGAAAAGAGCGCTTGTACGAATCCCATGTGACCTAATGCAAAGCGAAATTCCGTCAGGCCAGTCTCGCGAAGGCTGTCGACCATGAGAGCGATGATCTCCGCGTCCGCGTCCGTACCGCTGTCTCCGATCAGTTCCACTCCGGCTTTTGGGACCTCGACAGGCCCCTGCACGCGTCCACCGCGACCATTGTATGTCTTTGCGCAGTAACAGAGACGAAGCGGCAGTGTCTCTGACCCCAACAAGGTGGCGGCGACTCTGGCAACCGGCGTGGTCATTTCTGGACGCAGGGCGATGGTGCGACCCTCCCGGTCAAACAGCCTGAGCAGGCGCTCGTCCTCGTCCCGATGCAACCCCCGGGCGAAGGTTTCCGCATACTCAAAGAGCGGGGTCTCTACCGATTGATAGCCCCACAATTCAAATTCCCTGATCAATCTATCTTCAATATCGCGTTTCCTGGTCATCTCACATCCGGCGTAGTCGCGAGTGCCGATGGGCCGTTCAATAAAGTCGCTCTGCATGCGCAATACCTCAGTTCAACGCTTTAGTTTGCTAATATACTAAAGGATTTCGTTACACGTATCCTAGCATCGCAGCAAGTGCGTGTCAAGCTGGATCAGTACTGCAGCGTTTGGATTTCCCGTATGCCCGCGTTACTGGCCGTCATCCTCCTGCCCGGAACGGATGACGCGGGCAGGGGAGCCTGCGGCAAATGCTCCCGCCGGAATGTCGCGAGTCACCACAGACCCTGCCCCTACGATCGCTCTGCGACCGATGGTAACACCCGCGAGAATCGTGACATTGGCGCCGATCATGACTTCGTCTTCGATGACCACCGGCCCAAAGCGGTATTCATCGATCAGGTATTCATGGGTCAGAATCGTGGTGTGGTACCCGACAATACAGTTGCGTCCGATGGTGATCCATTCGGGATGAAGCGCGTCCATCATCACGTACAAAGCAATCGCCGTGCCGCTGCCAATTCGCATCCCCAAGAATCTGCGATAGACCCAATTTTTCAGACCGATATGGGGGATGATTCTCGCTGCCAGATTGACACAAACCGTCCACGCCACCTTATGGGCGGGAACGGTTTCATACAGCCGATAGAGAGGGTTATACGATCCCTTGCCGTCACTGGGCAACACAAACCGATTCAACCTGCGCATGGCGATCTCCTTCTGGAAACTGATGTCGCGCTTAGTATTCCTGTTCTTCCATACTCGACATGAGTTTTTCCGACAATTCGCGCGCAGCGTTGTACCCCATGCGTTTGAGCCTCTGGTTCATCGCCGCCACCTCGATGATGATCGCGAGGTTGCGCCCAGGACGAACAGGCACGGTCAAGCAGGTCAGTTCGATGTCGTGGATTCTTCGCTTCTCCTCATCCAGTCCCAGACGGTCATAAGAACGATCATCCTGCCACGCTTCGAGCTCGATGATCATCTCGATCCGCTTGTGGGTGCGGATTGCCCCTGCCCCAAACAGCGTCATGGCGTTCAGCACACCAAGTCCGCGAATCTCCAGCAGATGCTGCAAGAGAGGCGGCGCTGTGCCAACAAGAGTGTCATCGGAGATCTGACGAATTTCGACAGCATCGTCAGCGACCATCCGGTGTCCCCGTTTCAGCAGTTCCAGGGCGGTTTCGCTCTTGCCGATGCCGCTGGCCCCTGTCATCAGGATGCCGATACCATACACGTCCACCAAAACCCCGTGCACGAGTATTTCGGGAGCCAGCCTCAGATCCAGAAATGTAGTAAGCTGTCCCACAAATTTGGGTGTTGACGATGTGGTGCGCAACAGCGGAACGACGGCCTGTTGCATCGCGGACCTGAGAGCGGGGCGCAATTCGAGGTCCCTTGTTACGACCAGACAGGGCACAGGCCCGGCCAGGCAAAGATCGGTGACGCGCCGGGTCACTTCTTCATCTGACATCGAAGAAAGAAACGCCATTTCTGTTCGCCCAAGGACCTGTACGCGCTCAACCGGAAAGTGCATCAGGAATCCCGCCAGGGCCAGGCCCGGGCGGTTGATCTCCGGCGTGCGCACACGTCGCTGCAATCCGGTTTCTCCGGAGATCAGCTCCAGTGAAAATTCCTCGATCAATTCTGCAACCGTCACATATTTGTCCAATCTGTATCCACCATCCCAAATCAGCAAGCCGACAGGCAAGAGGATTTCCCCACTCTTGCCCTATCGGCTATCGACCATAATATACAGTGCCAGACGCCAAATCCTTGTTGCATCCGAAATCTTTGCTTCCTGATCCTGAGGGCTCCGCCAAGCCATCGCTTGCCGAATAGACGGCCATGCCGCTACGCGTCACCAACAACCGGGAAGAAAATACGCCTGCGGCGATTTTCCGAATAGACGGTGAACTAAAATACTGCTTCTTCCGTTTCTTTGTCAAAAATATGGAATTTATTCATGTCAATCCCCAGCTTCAATCGTGTGCCGGCCTTGACATCACCCCGGGCGACAATGCGACCCGTGACTTGCTGTCCGCTCACATCCATCAGTAAGTACATTTCCGATCCCATGTGTTCCACAACTTCCACACCGGCTTCAAAGACACCGCCCGGAAAGGTCTCCAGGTACATCGGCTCATCGTGAATATGTTCCGGACGGATGCCGAGCACCACTTCTTTACCGATCAAATTCTCACTCCGTATCAGCTCGTAACGGCCTTCAGGGATTGTGAGCGACATGCCTGTCGCTTCAAATTTGATCGTTCCGCCAGATTCCTCGATCCTGCCTGTGACAAAATTCATGGAAGGCGAGCCAATAAAACCTGCTACGAACAGGTTCCTGGGATGATTGTAAATCTCCTGAGGAGTGGCCACCTGCTGGATAAAGCCATCTTTCATGACGACGATGCGATCGCCCATAGTCATTGCTTCCGTTTGATCGTGCGTCACATAGATAAACGTGGTCTGCAGTCGCTGATGCAGTTTGCTGATCTCGGTGCGCATCTGCACCCGAAGTTTTGCGTCAAGATTGGAGAGCGGTTCATCCATCAAAAATGCCTGAGGTTCGCGCACGATTGCCCGCCCCAGAGCTACCCGCTGCCGCTGGCCGCCTGACAACGCCTTTGGCTTGCGAGTAAGCAAATGCGAGATATCCAGGATCTGCGCCGCTTCGCGCACGCGTTTGTCGATCTCAGCCTTCGGAAAATGCCGCAATTTAAGGCCAAACGCCATGTTCTGATAGACAGTCATATGGGGGTATAGGGCATAGTTCTGGAACACCATCGCGATGTCGCGATCTTTGGGCGCCACATCATTCATCCGCCGCCCGCTGATCATCAGATCCCCCTCCGAAATCTCCTCGAGTCCTGCGATCATACGCAATGTGGTCGATTTGCCGCAACCGGAGGGTCCAACCAGAACAACGAATTCCTTGTCCGCTATTTCCAGGTTAAAGTCGGTAACTGCCACAACATTACCCTGATAGCGCTTGTAGACGCGCGATAATGTGACGTTTGCCAAACCAGGCAATCTCCTTTCAAACACCGGGATCTGGGATGGAACTGCATCAATAGTATAGCCCGGACCAGTCAGCGGCTCCATATGGCAACGTACACAAACATCGAGCGTACAGGTTTGGGCACATCGCCACAGGCGTGCGACCACGCGGCGAACCCTCCGGATCCTCGGTTCCGGGTCAGCGGATCGAACCCGCGTGAGGCTGGGAGCGTCACGCGGGGTACGTCCAATACATTTCCTGACGCCAGTTGCGCGTTCCGCGCTTTCTGAAGGCGGGATCACGGTTGAATTCCTTTTCAAGCTCGGCGAACATGGCCTCGGATTGGGAACGGTGCGCCCGAATGGCGGCCAGTTTCACGTCAAGCACGTCTGCCAGGTCGAGAACCACATCCGGCTGCCCGAGCACTTCAACGCGATTCGCGGAGATGGCGTGGGCGTGAATCACGGGACGCCGTTCTGGCGCGATGAGCGTTGTGGCGCGAATCGCCGCGGCGCCAAGAGCATTGTGGTCAGGATGCACTCCGTGGCCCGGATAATGCGTGATCATGAGTGAAGGTTGAATCTCTTCGATCACCGCGGCAATGCGGGCCGCTAGTACCTGTGGATCTTCAAACTCGATCGTCTTGTCGCGCAAACCCATCTGGCGCAAATCGTCAATTCCCAGCACCGCGCAGGCATCATACAGTTCCCGCTCTCGAACCAGCGGCAGCGTCTCGCGGGTCGCAAAAAACGGTTTGCCCATGTTTCGCCCCATCTCTCCGAGGGTGCCGCACAGATAGGTGACAGGTACGCCCGCTCGGGTATGCAGCGCGATGGCGCCTGCGGCGCCAAATGATTCATCGTCAGGATGCGGAAATACGACTAACACATGCCGTTCCACAGGCATTCACTCCTTCTCTGTTCAAGTAATCCAGCCATCTATACGCCAAAGGGTTCTGTGCTGAGTTCGAGCGCTATGGCAAGTCTGCCATCCGAATCATGTCCGGCCATCAGCAGCCGCCCCTGTTCGTCCAGTTCCCAGTCTGTGAGACCCTCGGCATAGATCCAGCCCTGTTCCATCTTCAATCCGACCCGGTAAGGACCAATCCCCGCAACGGTTCCCCGCTGATAGCGGACCAAACCGTTGCGAATGAAGGCGCAGACAGCCATGGTCTGTTCCTGTCGATGAGCGGCGTAGGCCCCGTTTGTGGTTTCCAGGTGAATAAAAACATCCTGATTGGCAAACCTGTCCAGCGCAGCCTGAACAGCCGACGTTTCTATCGCTTGCATCGCTGATCTCTCCCTGTTCCCGTTCTGAGTGAAGCCGCATCCGCGAACATGCTACAGGCGTTTAAATAGAATGGCGCTCCACACAGTGACCGCATCCTCAAAGCGGCGAATGTCATATCCGGTCATATCCCTGATCCGCTCAATCCGATACAGCAGACTGTTGCGGTGCAGATAGAGTCTGCGGGCCGTCTCGCTCACGTTCAAATCGCATTGCACAAACACCATGACGGTTTGTTCCAGTTCTGTGCCCAGCGCAAGCAGCGCCGAAGCTGGCAGGACATGATCCGCATACGCCTGCTGAAACTGAGGCTTAACGGCGAAGAGCAACTCATAAGCCCCCAATCCACGCAAGGACAGCACGCGCTGTTCAGGCGCCAACCCCTCGGCAGTCTGAGTCAAGTATAGCATGCGCTTGACGACGCGCAGCACTTCTGGAAAGCTGCGCAATGGATGGCTCCAGACGGCGCGAACGTCAATAAACGATTCGGAAGCAAGGCCGTCGACAAGCGCTCTCGCCGTATCTTCGCCAAAACCTTCCTCCGCTCCGTGCCTGTCATGGTGCGGGTGAGGAAATACCGCAACAATCAGGGTCGAATCAATCACCGTGTAGGGAGCGAGATCAGGCCCGTCCGCCAGTGATTCCAAAGTTTTTCGGATATCTGCGGCCACATCCTGCACGCTGCGTTCGTACGGTCGCAGCGTCACGAGACTCACTGGCCAATTCCACGGCACCGACACGTTTTCGATGTCATCCTCAATCCGAATGGCTGCAGAAAACGCCTCGGGCGGTTCCCGCAGAGCGGTCGTGATGTGCGTCATCCACGCGGGCGCAAGTTCTTCCTGGTGAGCGGGCATAGCGCCCACCACAAGACGCAACAGATACAGTTCAGAGGAACTCACCTGCCCGCGCAACGCGGCAATGTACAGATGTCCTCCACTCTCTTGGGAGAATGCCCACCAAACGCGCTCCCCATCAGCAACGCCATTCTCCAGCTCGAGGATCGATCGGAACCGCAAATACTCCGGGAGTTCAGACGTAATCCAGAAACGGTCGCCCAGTACACGCGCAATCTCCTGATATGTATCCAACACCCACACCTCATTTCGGGTAAAACTGCACCGTCTCTCCCACCTGAAGCAAGCCTGGCTGACTGCTCTGAAGCGTCCAGAGACGCTTCGTGTCCGTCGGATGAAGATAACCGAGGATCCACCATCCCCCCGCCGACTCGCGTGGATAGATCCCCGTGTAGTGATGAGCGATCGCCACCGCCCCTGGCGCCACGGCCATTTGTGGAACGGCCTTGCGATTCATCCGCAAAGTCTCGTGGACGTAACCCAGATAAGCGAACCCAGGCGTAAATCCAGTAGCCTCCACCCTATACAGACAATTCGTATGCAGCGCGATCACCTGCTCCTCAGAAAGCCCCATAGTCCGCGCCACGGCGGCCATATCCGTATCGGGTCCACCATAGCGTACGCCAAACGCGTGACAGCGCGGTTCCTGCATCTCTGAACCAAAGGCTGCATCCAGCGCATGTTCAATAAACGCGGAAATTGTCTCATCCTCGACAAGCGGATCCCGAAGATAGATCACAAGATCCTCCGGACCGCTGACGACGTCACAGACAGCATCAGGACGAGGAGCAAGCATCAGCTGCCTGCGTTGCCGCGCGTCCAGTCCATGAATGCCGACAGTTCGATCTCCCATCCACTCGTAAAACGTCATGCGATGCGATCGCCAGGCTGCGCCGTGCGCTCCGGCGTGAGCAATATGACTGCTCCATCCTCCTTAACGGCGCCCAGCACCAGTACCTCAGAGGTGAACCCGCCGATTCGCCTGGGCGGGAAATTGACGACTGCAACGACCTGGCGATGGAGTAACTCGTCCTCTCTGTAAAGTGCAGTCAGTTGTGCGGAACTCCATTTTACCCCCAGCGGACCAAAATCAATCTCCAGTTGATATGCCGGTTTTCTGGCTGTCGGATGCAGACGAACCGTTATAATCACGCCAATCCGTATGTCCAGCGCCGCGAAGTCTTCAATGCTGGCCAAAACATTTCCCCCTCACCTTAGGAAACAGAGGAACAGCGAGCTTGCGCTCGTTGAAGATCCCGTCGAAGCACTGGAGCCAAATAACGTCCTGTATAGGAACGTTCGATTTTGACGATGTCTTCCGGAGTGCCTTCGGCGACCAACTGGCCGCCCATGTCGCCGCCCTCTGGTCCAAGATCGATAATGTAATCCGCTGTCTTGATCACATCTAGATTATGTTCGATGACAACCACCGTGTCTCCTGCATCGACAAGCCGCTGCAGCACCATGAGCAGACGCTCGATATCGGCCACATGCAGCCCTGTCGTCGGTTCGTCAAGGATGTACATGGTTCGGCCCGTGCTCCTGCGGTGCAACTCTGAAGCCAGTTTGACGCGCTGAGCTTCACCTCCGGACAGCGTGGTCGCTGGCTGGCCCAGATGCATATATCCGAGTCCCACATCAACGAGCGTCTGCAGTTTGCGGGCGATCTTCGGCACGTTTCCGAAAAACTCCAGAGCGTCGTCAATGGTCAGATCGAGTACGTCGGCGATTGATTTCGCCTTATAGTGGACTTCCAGAGTTTCGCGATTGTACCTTCGACCTTTACACACCTCGCACGGAACATACACGTCGGGCAGAAAGTGCATCTCGATTTTGATGATCCCGTCGCCTCGGCAGGCTTCGCATCGCCCGCCGCGGATATTGAAGCTGAATCTGCCCTTTTTGTAGCCGCGAATCTTTGCCTCCGAAGTGGTCGCAAACACGTCCCGGATATCGTCAAACACTCCTGTATACGTTGCGGGATTGGAACGCGGCGTCCTCCCGATGGGCGACTGGTCAATGTCGATGACCTTATCCAGGTGTTCAAGTCCGTCTGTGGACTGATGGCGTCCAGGGCGGACGTGCGCCCTGTTCAACTCAGACGCCAAAACCTTGTATAGAATTTCGTTAACCAAGGTGCTCTTCCCGGAACCGGAAACCCCCGTTACACAAGTAAACAGACCGATCGGAAATGAGGCTGTAAACCCCTTCAGGTTGTTTTCCTTTGCACCGCGAACCGTAAGAAATCGATTCGTGGCAGCCCGACGCTTCTCTGGTACGGGAATAAAACGACGTCCGCTCAGATACTGCCCTGTGAGGGACTCCGCGTCCGCCATGATCTCCTCGACCGTTCCCTGCGCCATGACGCGCCCGCCGTGCACTCCCGCGCCTGGTCCGATATCGACAATCTGGTCGGCCGCAAACATCGTATCCTCATCGTGTTCGACGACAATCAATGTGTTGCCGAGATCGCGCATCTGTGTCAACGTCCGTATCAAACGGGCATTGTCTTTCTGATGCAAGCCAATGCTCGGCTCATCAAGAATGTACAGTACGCCCACCAGACTGCTGCCGATCTGCGTGGCCAGCCGGATGCGCTGCGCTTCGCCGCCCGACAGGGTGCCCGCCGCGCGCCCGAGAGACAGATAGTTCAGTCCGACATCGCAAAGGAACCCCAGACGCGCAACAATTTCCTTTAAAATCAGCCGCGCAATCTGTTCCTCTTTTTCCGTCAAGTGCAGATCCTTGAAGAACGACAGCGCATCCGCGATGGAGAGGCCTGTCACCTGGGCGATATCGCGTCCACCCACCCGAACTGCGAGACTCTCCTCTCGCAGGCGACGACCGAGGCACGCCGGGCATGGTCGGCTGCTCATGAACCCCTCGATAAACTCGCGAATATAGTCTGACGCGGTGTCTCGATAACGTCGTTCCAAATTGGGTATGACGCCTTCAAAAGCCACTTCCGCCCGCTTGACTTGGCCAAAGTCATTTTCGTAAGTAAAGTTGATTTTTTGCCCCGGCAGTCCATAAAGCAGTAGACGAAGCTTTTCGGGATCAATCTGCGCAACGGGAGTCTCCATGAGAATGCCAATATGCCGACACGCGCTTTCGGCCAATTGTGGATAGTAGGTGGAAGTTGAACCGGCCCACGGCGCCAAGGCGCCGGCGGCAATACTGCGGGCCTTGTCCGGCAGCACGAGATCGATGTCCACTTCGAGCTTGAGTCCGAGTCCACTGCAGACCTCACAGGCGCCAAACGGGCTGTTGAACGAAAACATGCGGGGACTGATTTCACCCACGCTGTATCCGCAGTTCGGACAGGCAAGATTCTGGCTGAACAGCATCTCTCCCTGGTCCAGCACATCCACAATGACTGTACCGCCAGTCAAGGCCAGTGCAGTCTCGAGCGAGTCCGCGACGCGCGCCCGAGCGCCGTCCTTCACGATAATTCTGTCCACCACCACGGCGATGCTGTGCTTTTTGTTCTTCTCCAGACGAATGTCTTCGCTCAGGTCGCGCAATGTCCCGTCGACACGCACCCGTACGTAACCACCTTTGGACAGTTCCTCAAAAGTCTTCGCGTGTTCACCCTTTTTTCCGGTCACAATGGGCGCCAGAATCTGCGCCCGGGTCCGTTCAGGAAGGCTCATCACGCGATCGACCATCTGATCGACCGTTTGCGACGCGATCGGCGTATCGCACTTCGGACAATAGGGAGTGCCCACTCTGGCAAACAATAAACGGAGATAGTCGTAAATCTCAGTGACTGTGCCAACCGTCGAGCGAGGATTTCGGCTCGTGGTTTTCTGGTCGATGCTGATCGCGGGAGACAGCCCTTCGATCGAATCGACATCGGGCTTGTCCATCTGTCCAAGGAACTGGCGCGCATAGGCTGACAGCGACTCCACGTATCGTCGCTGACCTTCCGCATACAATGTATCAAACGCCAGCGACGATTTACCCGAGCCGCTGAGCCCCGTGAAGACCACCAACTTATCCCGGGGGATCACGAGATCGATGTTTTTCAGATTGTGAACCCTGGCGCCTTTTATGACGATATGTTCGTGAGCCATACGTCTCTCCTTTTGCTGAACATTAGAATCGCGAAACTGGAACAGACCTTCCCCGGTCCTTTTGGAGGCATCTACAAAGGGCCGGGAGTTCGGCCCTTTCAGGAAGCGGACAATTCGATAATCAGATCGCGCAACTCGGCCGCCCGTTCGAATTGCAGCGCCCGAGCCGCCTCTTTCATCTCCTTGTCCAGTTGCGCAAGGAGATCCTTGCGCTCGGCCCTGGTCATCTTTTGCACCTTCGCCGCCACATCGTCTTCTTCTCCCAGAGCTTTGGTCGCTTCTATCACGTCGCGGACCGCTTTCTTGATGGTTTGCGGCACGATGCCCATCCTGTCATTGTGCTCCATCTGCAACTGTCGCCTGCGGTTTGTTTCTGTGATGGCGATATTCATTGAGCGGGTAACGGAATCCGCGTACATGATGACCTCGCCGGAAGCGTTGCGGGCAGCTCTTCCGATCGTCTGGATCAGCGATCGCTCCGCTCTGAGAAATCCTTCTTTATCCGCATCCAGGATTGCCACAAGCGAAACCTCAGGCAAATCAAGACCCTCTCGCAGCAAGTTAATCCCGATCAACACGTCAAACACGCCCAACCGAAGATCCCTGAGAATCGACATGCGTTCCAGCGTCTTGATATCGCTGTGCAGATACCGAACCTTAATGCCGAGTTCCTTAAAGTAGTCTGTGAGATCCTCCGCCATCTTTTTGGTCAGCGTGGTGACCAGCACGCGCTCCTCCCGGCTGGAGCGTTTCCGGATCTCCGCGATCAGATCGTCGATCTGACCTTTTATCGGGCGGACGTGAATCAGCGGATCGACCAACCCCGTTGGACGGATAATCTGCTCCACAACTTCCTTGCTGATCTGCTGTTCATAATCGCCCGGAGTGGCCGACACGAACAGACTCTGATATCGGTATCGACTCAGTTCCTCAAACCGGAGCGGACGGTTGTCCGCAGCGGAGGGCAAACGAAAGCCATGCTCGATCAATGTCAGTTTTCGCGTACGGTCTCCTCCGTACATGCCGTGCAACTGCGGGATTGTCACATGTGATTCGTCGATCACCAACAGGAAGTTTTCTGGAAAATAATCAAATAAAGTGAACGGCGGTTCACCCGCTTTGCGGCCATCCAGATGACGGGAGTAGTTTTCAATCCCGGAGCAGAACCCGACTTCGAGCATCATCTCAATATCGTAGTTTGAACGCTGCTCCAGACGCTGCGCCTCAAGCAGCTTGCCTGCGTTGCGAAGTTCCTCCAGACGTTCAGCGAGTTCCACCCGGATAGCGCCAACCGCGCGATCGATCGTCTCTTTTGAGGAAACAAAGTGCGACGCCGGGAAGATCGCCACGTGATCACGCCGTCCCAGCACTTCCCCAGTAACGATATCCACCTCTGTAATGCGATCAATCTCATCGCCGAAAAACTCGACCCTCATGGCATGATCGCCCTGAGAGGCAGGAACAATCTCCAGTACGTCGCCCCGCACGCGAAAAGTGCCCCGTGTGAAGTTGACGTCGTTGCGATCGTATTGCATATCCACAAGCCGTCTGAGCACATCGTTGCGCGGTCGCTCCATCCCTACTCTGAGAGACAGAACGTTATCGCGATACCGCGCCGGATTACCCAGGCCAAAGATGCTGGATACACTGGCAACCACAAGCACATCGTTGCGTTCCAGTAGAGCGCTGGTCGCCGAGTGCCGCAGTTTGTCAATCTCATCGTTGATCTTGGCGTCCTTCTCTATAAATGTATCGGTTTGCGGGATGTACGCCTCTGGTTGGTAGTAGTCGTAATAACTGACAAAGTACTCGACAGCGTTGTGCGGGAAAAACTCCTTGAATTCCGCCGTGAGTTGAGCAGCCAGCGTCTTGTTGTGCGCAATGACCAATGTAGGTTTGTTGATCCTTGCTACGACGTTGGCGACCGAAAATGTCTTTCCGGATCCCGTAACGCCCAGAAGAGTCTGACATTCGTTTGGCGTCTGCAGACTTCTGACCAGACGCTCGATGGCTTCCGGTTGATCGCCTCTCGGTTCGTACTCCGCAACCAACTCAAACGATCCAGGCAGTGGATGCGTCACGCGATCACCCCTCTTTCCCTTACCCTCCATTCTCATTATATACGATCATACGTTCGATATAAACAGTCCAAGTTGTTACCGTACTATCTTATGGCGTGTGCCCGGATGGGGCGGAACTCGATCCAAAGAGAGATTTTGGCAGCGACTGCACGGTCGAATGGACAGACTCGTTATGAGAGATCAGCGTGTGCGGATTGGGCAAGAGCGGCTGAGTGATTGTATAGAATCCTGCACCGGACCCAGCGCCTCCCTGGGGTCCTGTAAGCGCGGAGATAGAACTGCGCAAAATCACAATGTTTACGCGCCGATTCATCTGCCTGTGCGCAGGTGAATTGTTCGGCACAATCGGACGATATTGCCCGTACCCAGTCGCAGCCAGACGTTGCGGCGCGATGCCCACATTGATCAGGAACCGCACCACATTCACAGCGCGCCCCGTGGACAATTCCCAATTGGAAGGAAACTGAGCGGTGTCGATAGGAACATTATCCGTAAATCCTTCGACAACGATATTGTTCGGCACACGATGAAAAAAGGGAACGAGTCCTTGCAGGATCTGTTGAGCGGCGGGGAGAATCGTATCCTGCCCGGTATTGAACAGCACCACATCTCTCAGGGTGATCTGAATACCGCGCTGTTCATTCGCCAGACTCACAGAATGATTCAGGTGGTTGCGGTTCACATAAGCCTGCAGTTCTGAATAGAGATGATTGAACACCTGATCTTCGCGCAACACCTGACGCAACTGCTGATCCTGCTTCTTCGACAGCGACTGTATCGAAAATCCGGTCTGGTGTCCTGAAGTCGGGTTTTGCGACTGCAACAGGGCTGTTTTGCCCAGATTGTGGAGAGGTATTTGATTGCTCGGATCAAACGCCGCATTGAGCGACTCCGACAACGTTAAAAATTTGGCTACGTCTATCTTCGACATCGCATACATAATGACAAAGAAAATGAGCAGCAGGGTAATGAGATCGGAGTAGGTGATTAGCCAGCGCTCATGGTTCACCTTGCCATGAGATCCCTTTTTGCGAGTCCTACGCATTTACGACGCCGCTCCCTTCCTCCTCGATGTTCGCGGCACTGCTTCTCGTCCGTTTCCCGGGCGCCAGGAAGACGCGCAGTTTCTGGCCAAGAATGGTAGGATTCTCACCCGCCTGTATGGACAGGATACCTTCCAGAACCAGTTCCCGGCCCAGCATCTCTTCCTTGGAACGGGTTCTCAGTTTGGTTGCAATCGGGAGCCAAAACAGGTTGGCGCTGCCCACGCCATACAGTGTGGCGATAAACGCGGTCGCAATCAGCGGCCCAAGTTTATTGATGTTAGACAGGTTGCCAAGGACGTGAATCAACCCCATCACAGTACCTATAATCCCCATGGTGGGCGCATAGCCGCCCGCGGTTTCAAAGATCGACGCGCCCGTCTCATGGCGAGCTTCTATGGCGCTGAGTTCATTCTCCAGAATACCCCTCACAAGTTCCGGGTCGACGCCGTCAACAACGAGCCGAATTCCATTTTTGAAAAATTCGTCGCTATACGATTCAACTTTGTCCTCGAGTGCGAGAATTCCCTCTCGACGGGCAATAGTCGCTAGCGCGACCAGTTGATCAATAACGTCCAGGGGATCTTCCGCCTTGTTGACAAACGCGATCTTTAAAAGGGCAGGTATCGATTTCAGTTGTCGTCCGCCAAACGACACTATAACGGCCCCTATTGTACCACCAAGTACAATCAGCCCGGCCGACAGACCAAACAGGGCGAGCGGCGAGCCGCCTTCCATGACAAAAGCGACAAACAGAGACAAGAGACCTAGGACGAGTCCCCCAATTGTGGTTGCATCCATCTATATATCCCCTTTATCACTATAAATAAGTCATGAGACAAGCCGGCTGGCACGGTTTTCACACGTAGACCCGCCGAATCTGCTCACTGACGTCAGTGCCCAGTCGCCGGGCTTTCGCCCATGTCCACAGGCGCCGCGTGCGCAGGGTTTCCTGATGCGACAACGCGACTGCGCGGTAGCCACCAGTGCCACAACCAACGGCCGACGGACAACTGAAACACTTGGGCATATTCGCGAGCATGTTCGTCCGGCACGACGACAACGCCCAACTGATGAGGGTCGTCCGTATATAGGGGCGTACCCTCAAAGCGCGCCTCACCTCGGGAATCCATGACTTCCAGCTTGGCATACGCCGGATTCTGGTCAATGGCAAAGTGAATATCATAGGAACTGTTCACAGTCATACCGCCGATTCGCACAATGGTCTCACCCGGTTTGAGAGCCATTTTTTCAGCTGGACTGCCGGAAAGTGTCGCCAGGATGCGCACACCGCGCTGAGGACGCGCAAAGAGCGGCATGGCCGCGGTTTCTTTATGTTGGGCATAGACATAAAGAGACTCGTGACTCAGGACCGTGAGCGCCGCCGCCACAACCAGTCCGATCGGGTGGTTGCGCAGGAGAAAACCGGCGGCGGCCACAACCAATCCATGAATCAAAAGCAGCGGCGAGACTGTATGGGCGCTTCGCTCTGGCACAGACCCCATCGCCAGTTTGCTGAATCCAATCAGAAGCGGGAATGGAACTATCATACCAGATACCGTCGACACCAACAGAGGGATCGGCCAAAACTTCTGTAGAACAAAAGCGCCCACCACCTGCCCGCGACGACTCTGCACAAACAGTGGAACCGGATCACCCGCGCCCAAGAGATAGGTCAGGATGCCTTCAGACAGCTGGAGCACGCCGCACAGAATCAGCAGAGACGAGGCGTGGACGGAACCCAACGGAGTAAGAAATCCTGGCATCAATACACGGTGGGCCACAACGCGCACGACTTGCCCGCCCACAATCAACAGCGGAGCCCCATAAGCGATGCAGGAAAAACGCACATCAATCAGCCACAAGGCGGCCATGATGATCCACAAAGCCACCACTTCGCTGCCTGTGACGCGCACATGGAGCGCATACAGCGCGACGGTCGCGACAAGCCCTGTCACAATGCCCGCTCCCATGGAGACAAGCCATGCGCGCACAGGCGCAGTGATGTGAACGCCAAATGACGCCTTCTCAAGTCCGGAGGCGCGCCTATACTGCAATAAGACCAACAAACTGGCGGCGACGTACACCGCCGGCGCTGCCCACAGAGGTCGATACTCCAGTGCCAGTTGACGCCATACGGTCACACTGATCGTCCCTTCTCCACTGCCGCACCCGTTCATCACAAGACGAAATGATAACCCGCAGTTTCCCACAGGTTATCACTTCGACAAAAGGTGCCTCGCTTCCTGCTGTTGCAATCCCGGAAAAACGCCGCAGGCGCTTTTTCTTCCCGGTTGTTGGTGCTGCGCAGCAGCATGGCAGTCTATCCCGTAAAATCGATCGTCCCTGCTGGTCGGAGTCATATATTGTGCCCCTGCTCAGACACCGCTGTCGCTAAACTCGCGACGGGCACAATATATGACTCCGACCGGAGCGGGCTTCGCACCAGTGAAAAACTCGCGGCGCCTTTTCATCCTGCTGATGGTGGCGCGAAAGCGCTGAGATTTTGCTTCGCAAAACTCAGACATGAAAGTCTAACCCATGAGTTTCAGACGCAGATACCCGATGGCCGCAGTGAGTTGTGGATCCTCGCGTTGTCGCCGACCAACCAGTGACGCGTCAAGCGCATAGGCAGTGGCGTCGTTGACGATGCCCGTAGCGGGAAGTTTGTGCAATTTTTGAAATGCCGCGACTGCGCGTTCAGTGCCCGCGCTATAGTATCCATCCATCCTCCCGGGGTCAAACCCCAGTGCAAGCAGCATACGTTGCAACACGGCCACAGTTACACCATTGGCGTCAGGTCCGTATGGTTTTCGCAGACTCACAGACAGCAGCGGCAACCGGAAGTACGCGGGCATTGGCACCGCAATGGTCGGCGCGATGCCCCGTTTGTGAATCCACTGCCCATCCGGAGTGAGCCACCGGGCCACCGTGATTTTTATGCTCGAACCATCACGGAACTCCTGTGTTTCCTGGACAGTTCCCTTGCCATACGTCCGTTCGCCGATCAGTGGTACATGCGCCGATTCGCTCAGCGCCGCCGCCAAAATCTCAGCGGCGCTTGCGCTCCCCCCGTCAATCAGACAGACCATGGGCACGTGAACCAAGGCACCCGTCGCGTGCACGACCTGTTTTTGGTGATTGCGATTGTCGATCTGCACGATCACGGAACCGCGAGGCAACAAGGCATTTGCGATTTTCGCAACACTTTGCAACAACCCGCCCGGATCATCGCGTACATCGATAATCAATCCACGCATTCCACTTTTCTGAAGCATGTCGAGATCGCGTAAAAACGCGGTCGCCGTATCCTGGCTAAATTGGGTGATGGCCAGATAACCAATGTGCCCAGGCAACATTTTTGCGTATACGGTGGTCTGGGTTACCTGCGCCCGTGTAATTGTCAGTTTCGCCGTCTGGTTCATGCCCCGCAGGACCAACAAAACGACAGGCGTTCCGACGGCGCCCCGGATTCGTTGCACCGCCTGTTCTACCGACATTCCATCTGTACGCTGACCATTTATCTGCAACAGCACATCACCAGGCAACAGCCCCGCTTTCTGCGCGGGAGAACCCGCCAGCACGGAACTGACAGCCAGTTTTCCGCTTTGTACGGTCAATACGGCGCCAATCCCCTGAAAATGGGACGTGACCAGATCCTTGAACCGCTTGGTGGTCTGTTGATCCATGTACACGGTAAACGGATAGTCGTCGACAGCTCTCGCCATGCCCTCCGTAGCACCGTCCATCAACCGCTTTGTAGACACACCCTGAAAGTAACTCTCAGACAGAAGCGTATAGGCGGCCAAAAATTTTTGATACGAAGCATCCGCCCCGAGCGGTGAAAAATCAACACCCGCCGCCTTTAGTCCAAATACCGTGACGGCAGCCGTAAGAACCACGGCGCCAGTCAGACGACTCCACTTTCCCAGCCGCGCCATCCACATAGAACAACCACCCAATCCTCGTCCGTCAGTCAGACAACCCTGATATACTCTATGCGGACGAGTTGAGCGGTAACACCAGAAGGCCTGCGAAGCCTCAGACGCGCAAAAACTTGCGCATGGAGACAATGCTTCCCCAAAGCCCGATAAAGAGACCGCACCCCAACAGCACGACCACAACCCGGTCCATCACATAGGGCGTGGGCAGGAGCGAAAAGGGCGGAAACAGCGTCACTGACTTTACGAGCCAGCGATAGGCTTCATACAAAACGACACTGGGCAAAAGCGCCCCAAAGAAACCCATGAGAGTGCCCTCCACAAAAAATGGGCCGCGTATAAAGCCATCGGTGGCTCCCACCAGCTTCATAATCTCAATCTCCCTGCGCCGCGTGAAGATGGTGATCTTAATCGTGTTCGAGATCAAAAACATGCCCATGATCACAAGCCCTACGATAAATACAACGGCAGTGTCGCGTACGACTGTCATGACGGAGAGCAGTCTGGGAATGACGCTCCCTCCGTATTCCACTTTTCCGATGCCGGGAAGCGCACTCACCTCATGAGCGATGGCGGGAATCCGGTGTGGATCGACCACCTGAATGACAAATTCGTTCGGCAGTGGATTCCCAAGACCATTGATCAAATCGGCATTGGCCTGCAGGAGCTGTTTCATTTTTTTCAACGCCTGCGCCTTCGAGATGAACGTCACGCTGCGAATGCCCGGAATGGCGTGAATCTCCTCACCGAGTTTCGGCAACTTCTGTGGCGGCACACTGTCGGACACATAGGCGTTAAACTGTAATTGACTTTCGATGTTGGTGGACATCGCCTGGACGTTGACACTAAGCACGAGCGAAGCCCCGAGTATCAGCAGTGTGCCAGCCACCGCGCTGACGGCCGCAAACGTCATCCAGCCGTTGCGAAACAGGTTCTTGAAGCCTTCCCGTCCATGACGTCCAATGGTTCTAATCCTCATAGCCATACTCCCCGCGTTCTTGATCGCGAATAATCCGTCCGCCTTCGATGGCGATCACCCGTTTCTTGTACGCGTTGACCAGTTCACGATTGTGTGTCGCCATGACGATCGTGGTGCCACGGTCGTTGACTCGCTCAAACAGTTTCAGGATGGCCCACGAGTTTTCCGGATCCAGGTTGCCAGTAGGCTCGTCCGCCACCACAACGCTCGGTTTGTTGACAAGCGCCCTCGCTACAGCAACCCTCTGCTGCTCCCCGCCCGACAGTTCCCTTGGCAACATATTCGCTTTCTCCCTCAACCCGACCAGCTCAATCACTTCCGCCACTCTCTTTTGAATGGTGCGCCGAGAAGCTTCAATCACTTCCAGCGCGAAGGCGATATTCTCAGTCACAGTAAGCTTTTGCAGTAGTTTATAGTCTTGAAAGACAACGCCGATGTGCCGTCGCATAATAGGTATCTGTCGTTCGCGGAGTTTCTCGATGTTGAATCCGCCTACAAATATGTGCCCTTTCGTGGGACGTTCTTCGCGGTACATCAATTTGATAA
>JAJZEE010000129.1 GCA_021805735.1 Bacillota bacterium | reverse complement strand
GTTCAAAACAATCTTTTTTTCAGTACCGTCAGGCAGAAACGGCATATCTTCAACTGGCATAATGCGCGCCACGACACCCTTATTGCCATGACGCCCAGCCATTTTATCGCCTTCCGAGATTTTGCGCTTCTGCGCGATATAGACGCGCACAAGTTGATTGACTCCCGGCGGAAGTTCATCCCCGTTCTCTCTGGTGAAGACCTTGACATCTACCACGATGCCAGCGCCGCCATTTGGCACCCGCTGCGAAGTATCGCGCACCTCGCGCGCTTTTTCGCCGAAAATGGCGTGCAGTAAACGCTCTTCGGCCGTGAGTTCCGTCACGCCTTTCGGAGTGACTTTTCCTACCAGAATATCGTTGGCTACGATCTCCGCTCCGATGCGAATGATGCCGCGATCGTCAAGGTTACGCAGCGCATCTTCACCGACGTTTGGAATGTCGCGAGTGATCTCTTCCGGACCAAGTTTGGTGTCCCGAGCCTCACACTCATACTCTTCGATGTGAATCGAGGTGTAGATGTCTTCCTTCACCACAAGTTCACTGAGCAGTATCGCATCTTCGTAGTTGTACCCTTCCCACGTCATGAACGCGACCAGCACGTTGCGACCGAGAGCGAGTTCACCCTGTTCCGTTGCCGGACCATCGGCGATGATGTCGCCCTTCTCCACCCGATCGCCAAGTCGGACGATCGGCCTTTGGTTGATGCAGGTGCCCTGATTGGAACGCATGAATTTTTGCAGTTTGAAACGATCCACGTCACCCTGAACCACGCGTCCGTCCACAACCTGCTCCACTCGGATCCGGATCTCATTGGCGGTTACGCGCTCTACAGTTCCCGCGTGCTTGGCCACAATCGTGACTCCGGAGTCCTTCGCGGATTTATATTCCATGCCAGTGCCCACAAAAGGCGCTTCCGTCACCAGCAGCGGTACGGCCTGACGCTGCATGTTCGAGCCCATGAGGGCGCGGTTCGCATCGTCATTTTCGAGGAAGGGGATGAGCGCAGTCGCAACCGATACCACCTGTTTCGGCGATACATCAATATAATCGACGCGGTCGGCCGGCATGCTCAGGATCTCTTCCTTGTAACGAACGATCTGTTCAGGTTCCGCAAACCTGCCGTCAGGCGCCAGTTTCGCGCTCGCCTGTCCGATGATGTAGTTGTCCTCTTCGTCTGCGGTCAGGTAGTCGATGTGATTGGTCACAATGCCCGTCTCCGCGTCGACGCGGCGATACGGGGTTTCGATGAAGCCATGCTCGTTGATTCGCGCATAGGTGGACAGACTGTTGATCAGGCCAATATTGGGGCCCTCGGGCGTTTCGATAGGGCACATCCGACCATAGTGAGAGTGATGAACGTCGCGCACCTCGAAGCCCGCGCGCTCCCTGGTCAGGCCGCCCGGTCCGAGCGCCGACAGGCGACGCTTATGTGTCAATTCGGCGAGTGGATTCGTCTGATCCATAAACTGCGACAACTGACTGGATCCAAAAAATTCCTTAATGGCCGCAATGACGGGCCGGATGTTAATCAGGCCCTGTGGCGTGATTGCGTTCGCGTCCTGGATTGACATGCGTTCACGCACGACGCGTTCCATGCGTGACAATCCGATCCGGAACTGATTTTGCAACAGTTCACCCACTGAGCGCAGTCTTCTGTTCCCCAGATGGTCGATGTCGTCTGTCGTTCCCACCCCATGCAGCAAGTTCATAAAGTAACTGATCGATGCGAGAATATCCGATGGCATGATATGTTTGACATTCTTCTCAATGCCGCCATTACCGATTACTTTGATCGGTTTCCCGTCTTCCCTTTGACTAAAGATCCGAATTTCCTGAACCCCAGTCAACGGTTCTTCAGTCAGACCCGCATTGGAGCGATACGTATAACTGTTCAGACCGGTTTCCAGATAGCCCAAAAGTCTGTCGAGCAGGCGGCGGTCGACCAACTGGCCAGCCTCGGCCAAGACTTCGCCTGTTTCCTGGTCAATCAAGCTTTCGGCAAGACGCTGATTGAGGAGGCGATTCTTGAGATGGAGTTTTTTGTTGATTTTATAACGGCCCACACCCGCAAGGTCGTAACGCTTCGGGTCAAAGAAGCGCGATGCCAGCAGATTGCGCGCGTTGTCTACGGTGGGCGGTTCCCCCGGTCGCAGCCGCTCATAGATCTCAATGAGCGCGCGCTCCGTTGAATCCGTGTTGTCTTTTTCCAGGGTGTTGCGCAGAAACTCGTCTTCGCCAAACAGATTAATGATCTCCGCGTCTGTCGAAAAGCCGAGCGCACGCAGAAGAACCGTTACTGGAATCTTGCGGGTACGGTCAATGCGGACGTATATAATGTCCTTGGCGTCGGTTTCGAGTTCAAGCCACGCGCCCCGATTCGGAATCACGGTGGCGCTGAACGTCTTCTTCCCGTTCTTGTCGATCTTTGCATTGAAATAGACACTTGGCGATCGCACCAACTGACTGACGATTACCCGTTCGGCGCCATTGATAATGAAGGTGCCCGTTTCGGTCATGAGCGGAAAATCGCCCATGAACACTTCCTGTTCCTTGACCTCGCCAGTCTCGCGGTTTATGAGCCGCACTTTGACGCGGAGCGGAGCCGCGTATGTGACATCGCGTTCCTTGGACTCGTCGACGCTGTATTTGGGATCCCCCAAGCTATAGTCGATAAACTCTAACACCAGATTGCCAGTGAAATCCTGAATGGGCGATATATCTGCGAATAGTTCCCTAAGCCCGTCGCGTAAAAACCACTCGTATGACTTTTGCTGAATCTCAATCAAATTCGGCAGTTCCTGAACTTCCGCAACTCGGGAGTACGTTCTGCGCTCACGGCGTCCGTACTTCACTACGTGTCCCTGCAAATCGGTCACCCCTCATACCAAATCGCTGGCTAGCCACAAAAAGAAAAGAAAGACAAACGGGTCAACCTAGACCTCATTTCTCCTCTGCTAAAGACGCGTAATATACTTCTATTGCCATAAAATGGGCGAAATATTCATTCGCGGAGCAGACATCCCCAAAATAATATTTCGCATTTTTTAACAATAGCACAACGAGTATTTCAAGTCAACTCTTCCGACAATATTTTTTCATTGCCGCCTCGGAACGGCATGCGACAGCGCAGCACGCGATACCCCCCGCTTCGTTCCACCACAGAGACGTCCGCGAACAGTGAGCGGAGATACTCCTCGCTCGAATCAGCACCCTGTTTTTTCTGAATCACCACATAGAGTTCTCCATTGCCATGCAGGCGGTCGCGGGCCTCTCGATACAGTCTCCATATCTCACTCTTCCCGGCGCGAATCGGTGGATTCAGCGCCACTACGTCAAAATGCAGTTGCGGATCCAGGTCCGCCGTGCCATCGCTTTGCAGGACGGCGACTCGATCTCCCACGCCCGCAGCCCGGGCGTTATGGATCGCCAGCTGAACGGCGCGCGGGTTAATGTCGAGCAGCCACACACGGGCGTTCCGGACTGTTAGAGCAACCGCAATGCCGACTGGTCCGTAGCCGCAACCAAGATCAAGAACATGGGCCGCAGGAGGAACATGCAGCGCCTCAGCCAGCAGCGCTGTGCCATAATCCAGGCCACGCTTGCTAAAGACGCCGCTGTCCGTGACAAAGATGATCTTCCGTCCGCGCATGACTGCGCAAATCTGTCTGGGCGTCGAGGCACTGCCCGGATGCGCGGAAAAGTAGTGATCATCCATGGTGGCACACCCCTTTTTATTGAGGCAGAAAGGTCAGCGTCGACACCCTTTTTTGGCGGATGGCGTCGCTGACCTGTAATATGCCGGGGATAAAGCGGACTTTACTTGACCTCGACAGAACCGCCGGCTTCCTCGACTTTCGCCTTGATTGCCGCTGCGTCTTCTTTGCTGATTTTCTCTTTAAGAGCCTTCGGAGCGCTGTCGACCAGATCTTTTGCTTCTTTCAGACCAAGACCGGTAATCTCGCGCACAATCTTGATGACATTGATTTTAGATTGCCCAGCGCTGGTCAATATCACGTCAAATTCGGTCTGTTCCACTTCCGCTTCGACACCTGCGGCGGCGCCGCCAGCAACCGCCATAGGTGCTGCGGCCGTCACGCCAAACTCCTCTTCGATCGCTTTGACCAGATCGTTAAGTTCTAGAACCGTCATGGACTTAATGGCTTCAAGAATCTGTTCTTTCGACATAAGGAAAACCTCCTAAGTATGGGTTAAACTGCAATGCGTACGATCCCCTTCGGATCTGAGACGGCATCTGGGCTACGCTTGAGCGGCCTCTTTCTGTTCCGCCACCTGCTTGGTCGCATAGGCAAAGTTCCGCATCGGCGCCTGAAGCACACTGAGCAGCATGGACAGCAGCCCCTCACGCGACGGGAGGCTGGCCAAATCCTTCACGCCTTCCGCATCGATCAACCTGCCTTCAACGAGCCCGCCCTTAATTTCCAGTGCTTTGTGTTTGACGGCGAAGTCGTTCAGCACCTTGGCCGGGGCCACAAGATCGCCCAATCCGAAGGCCACCGCCGTTGGACCCTTTAAATAGACGTCGAGCGCCTGCGTCTCCGATTGTGCCGTAGCCCGCCGGGTCAGTGTATTTTTCAAGACCCGGAACTCGACGCCGGATTCACGGAGGTTCTTCCGAAGTTCTGTAACTTCAGCCACTGTCAACCCGCGATAGTCAGCGATAATAGTGCTCTTGCTCTGGGAGAGTTTAGAAGCGATCTCATCCACCAATGCCGCCTTTTCCTCGCGAACACTCACCCTGCACACCTCCTGTCAAAACTAAATGGTCTCTGCCGCAGCAGAGACCAGTCCGATTCCAGACATAACAAGGTTTACACATCGTCACCTTATCGTTCAGGAGTCGTAACCTCGGCAGGCGTTGCATTAAGCCTTTTGGGCGCCTGCTGTCTACAGCCCGACAAACAAATTGCAGTATATCACGCTTACCTTAATCACGCAAGGCGTTCAAAACAGCTCGGAAGAGCGTTGCGGCTGTCCCTTTGCCAACCGCAGTCCTGACGGCGCGCGATCCATCAGTTATTCAGCGGCCGCTCCCGAGAGACGCTGCAGGTTAAGAGTAACTCCAGGCCCCATGGTGCTGCTGATCGTGATGTTGCGAATATACTGGCCTTTCGCCGCCGCGGGTTTCGCTTTTTGAAGCGCGTCTACGATCGCGTGGAAGTTTCCCAACAGCTGTTCCGGCGAAAACGAGACTTTCCCAAGTACAGCGTGAACATTGGCGCCCTTATCAAGGCGATACTCCACCTTGCCAGCCTTGACTTCCTCAACAGCGCGCTTGACGTCAAACGTTACGGTGCCAGTTTTCGGATTCGGCATCAGCCCCCGCGGACCCAAAACACGGCCCAAACGGCCCACGCTCGCCATCATGTCCGGCGTCGCGATTGCGGCGTCAAATTCGAGCCAGCCTCCCGCGATGCGAGCAACCAGATCTTCGTCACCGACAACGTCTGCGCCTGCCGCTTCCGCCTCCCGCGCTTTATCGCCCTTGGCGAATACAATCAGGCGTACGGTTCGGCCCGTACCATACGGCAACACAACGGCGCCCCGAATCTGCTGGTCGTTCTTGCGAGGGTCAAGACCCATGCGAATGGCCACCTCCACAGTGGCATCGAACTTGACAACAGAAGTGCGTTTGACGAGGTCCACAGCTTCCGCTGGTTCATACGTACGGGTCCTGTCGATCAGCTTGAGCGCGTCCGCATATTTCTTCCCTGCCATATCTCATATCCTCCTCTGTGTGGTCGACGGTCATGCGGCCTCTGGCGCGCCGTCTCCTGCGCCCCAGCGAGCCAAACCTCCCACCGGGCCCCGCCCTGAAGACGGCGACCTCAACTGCCAAACAAAACTGCCAAGCCGATCTAATCGGCAACCACGATGCCCATCGAACGCGCTGTGCCTTCCACCATGCGCATAGCGGCTTCCACATCCGCGGCATTTAAGTCGACCATTTTGAGTTCGGCTATTTCACGCACCTTGGCGCGAGAAAGTGTGCCTACTTTCTTTTTATTCGGCTCGCCGGAACCAGACACGATACCGAGGGCTTTCTTCAGTAACACGGAAGCCGGAGGCGTCTTCAGTTCGAATGTAAAGGACCGATCCTCGTAAACCGTGATGACGACCGGAATAACCATGCCCGGCTGATCAGCGGTCTGAGCGTTGAACTCTTTGCAAAATTGCATGATGTTGACACCTGCCTGGCCCAATGCTGGACCAATCGGCGGTGCTGGAGTGGCTTTCCCCGCAGATACCTGCAGCTTCACGACTTTCATGACGCGCTTAGCCACGTAACACACCTCACTTTCCCTTACACAATGTGGTATTGACGGGCGCAGGTGCACCCCACGACCTCCCACTACGGCTCATATACGCACATAGCAGCCATGCCTTAGACAACAACAAAGTGCCGCAAGCGCCCCGAGAGGGCTCTCACACCACTCCGCGTTATAGGTCGCCTTATTATAGTTTTTCTACCTGTTCAAAATCAAGCTCTACCGGCGTGTCGCGTCCAAACATGGACACCAGCACACGCACCTTCTGCTTGTCGAGCTGGATCTCGTCGATGCTGCCGACAAAATTGGCAAAGGGCCCCTCGACGATCCGGACAGGTTCCTGCAAAGCAAAGTCAAAGCGAGTCTTCACATCATCGACACCCATCTGGCGCAAGATCATGCGAACCTCATTGGACAGCAAAGGAGTCGGTTTCGACCCCGCTCCGCTCGTACCGACAAACCCGGTGACGCCTGGTGTATTGCGCACCACATACCAAGAGTCGTCCGTCATGATCATTTCCACGAGGACATAGCCAGGAAAGACCTTTCTTTGCACGGTCCGGCGCTTGCCGTTCTTGATTTCGAGTTCTTCCTCGGTCGGAACCAGAACGCGAAAGATCTTGTCTGCCATATCCATGGATTCCACACGGCGTTCAAGATTGGCTTTCACCTTGTTTTCATAACCCGAGTACGTATGCACAACATACCATTGTTTTTCCATCTGAATATCCATCAGCGAGGGCGGTAGCCCGCACCTCCTACACTAGACATCATGAGTTGCCGATACCGAGCGCCTGAAATCCTTTGGTCACCAACACGTCAAATCCGTATGTCAGCAGGAACATGACCAAACAAACCAGTACAACCGTGATCGTGTAAGACGTCAATTCTTTGCGGTTAGGCCAGCGGACCTTCTTCATTTCGACAATCACTTCGCGAAAATAGGCAACGGCCAAGCCCAACTTTCCGCGTACTGAACTGCTGCCGCTCATCAAAAAGGTCGCACCTCCATCACTACAGGCAAGCTTAAAAAAGTCCCGCCCATTACCGGGTTTCGCGGTGAACGCGATGACTGTTGCAAAACTTGCAAAACTTTTTCATTTCCAGGCGATCCGGATTGTTTTTCTTGTTCTTGATCGTCGTATAGTTGCGCTGCTTGCAATCCGTGCAAGCTAAAGTGACTGTGACGCGCATCTAATGCACCTCCTTACATAAAGCCGCAAAATACCCAAACACTCTATCACAGTGTACTGACAAATGTCAATATCGCCAATCACGCGCCTCGCTATAACAGAGCGCCGCAAAGTTTGAGTTTCCTATGCGGCGCAAGCTGCGGTCATATTTATGCGAGACGATCTTCGAGATACTTTTCAAGTTTCCTTTTGACGCGCTGAAGAGCGTTGTCGATCGACTTGACATGGCGACTCAGGTCGCCCGCGATCTCCTGATATGATCTTCCATCCAGGTATAGCATCAGTACGTTGCGTTCAAGTTCACTAAGAAGCTCCGCCATCTTGTACTCGATGTCCGAAAACTCCTCGCGATTGATGATCAACTCTTCCGGATCGGTAACCTTGGCGCCGCCGATAACGTCCATCAAAGTCCGATCTGAGTCCTCGTCGTATATGGGCTTGTCCAACGATATATAAGAATTGAGAGGCACATGCTTTTGTCTCGTGGCCGTCTTGATGGCCGTAATAATCTGACGAGTAATGCACAACTCTGCAAACGCTTTAAACGAGGCGAGCTTGTCATCCCGAAAGTCGCGGATGGCCTTAAATAGACCAATCATGCCCTCCTGTACGATGTCCTCGCGGTCAGCGCCGATCAAAAAGTAGGAACGAGCCTTGCCACGGACGAACGTTTTGTATTTTTGGATAAGGAACTCCAGCGCAAGAGCATCCCCAACCCGTACACACTCCACTAGCAGTTCGTCCGGGATGTCGTCAAGATTTCGACCAGGATCGACCGAAAGTTCAACTGCCACCGTCATCCCCCCGGCAGAATCTATCAATATAGTAACGCAAGTATACATGATGGATTCCCGAAGGGTCAATGAAAAACACGAAAGAGCTGTTTTTGATGCTCTGCGTTAGTCGCCATGCATGCTAGAACCGCTACGGGTTCATGGCGCCGCACGTCTGCCGAACGAAGGCCGCACGTCTGCCGAACGAAGGCCGCACGTCTGCCGAACGAAGGCCGCACGTCTGCCGAACGGACCGACTGTTGTTCCCGCGCTCAAACACGGCTGCGCCGAACTCGCTCGGGCACAACAGTCGGTCCGTTCTTGGTAACTGGGTTACCTCCGGATGCAGTCTCTGTATCGCGACCTGCCGCGCAGCTCGTGTGGCTGCTATTCCCTGCCTGCCAGGCTGCGTTGGCGAACTGCTTCGTACAACAGAATCCCTGCCGCCACACCAGCGTTCAAAGAGTTGATCTGCCCATTCATCGGCAAACTGACAAGCGCGTCGCACCTTTCTTTGGTTAGACGGTTCATGCCGGCGCCCTCACCGCCGATCACAAGCACTGTCGGGGCTGTGTAGTCCACAGTCCAGTAAGGCTGCTGCGCATCGGGCGCCGTTCCAATCACCCAAAACCCGGCATCCTTCAGTTTTTGCAGGGTTTGGCTGACATTGACCACGCGAGCGACCTCCACGTGCTCCAGTGCACCCGCAGACGCTTTGGCCACCGTTCCGGTAAGCGGAACTGCCCGTCGCTTGGGAATGATCACACCGTGCCCTCCAGCGCCGTCGACAGATCTCAACACGGATCCGAGATTGTGCGGATCTTCAAGCCCATCCAACAGGACCAGCAGTCCCGGTTTGCGAGCACGCGCCAGTTGAATGAGGTCGTCAATTTCAACATATGGTTTGGCCGACGTATACGCAATGATTCCCTGGTGACCGCGCTCCGGTGATATCTCATCCAGCTTGGCCTTTGGAACTTGCTGAATCACCACGCCCGCTTCTCTTGCCACGGCAACGATCTCATTGAGACTGCCGCCCGCAGAACCCTCCTGCAGCAAAATTTTGTTTAGCGTGCGCCCCCCCTTAAGAGCCTCCAGCACCGCGCGCCGCCCTGCGACAAACTCCTGTTCGCGGTCGCTCCGTTCCTGCTCGGTCACACCTTGCGCGACCCGGCGAACAGGTCGTCCGCCTGTTCGCCCCGAGTTCCCTGATTGGCGATTTCGACGACCATTTGGCGTGACCTCCGTGCGCCGTCGGACACGCCGCCTGCCAGACTCTGGCGACGATTCGGGGGAACGACGCCTGCCAGACTCTGGCGACGATTCGGAGGAACGACGCCTGCCGAACTCCGGCGACGATTCGGAGGAACGACGCCTGCCAGACTCCGGCGACGATTCGGGGGAACGACGCCTGCCGAACTCCGGCGACGATTCGGAGGAACGACGCGGACGTTGATCAGCCTCGACGTTTCCCCCACGCTGTACGGACCGTCTCTGACCACCCCCACTGCCGCGCGCCGTCGTGCCCTGCTTTCCCATCCTGCTTCTTGTGTTTACCATGTCTAATTCTCCTCATCCATAAGCAGTAATTGCACAATCTCCCGCAACCGATCTGTCAAGCCTGACAGGTAGAGATACCCTAACAGCGCCTCAACACCAGTGCTTGCCCGATAATCCGCCACA
>JAJZEE010000128.1 GCA_021805735.1 Bacillota bacterium | reverse complement strand
GACCCATGCCCGTACCTACTGGGCCATGGAAAAAAGGCGCGATTCGCAACACGTGAGAGAGCCAGGGTCCCAGCCGTGACTGTACAAAAGGGGCAAGCACCTCGACGCCCCATAGGCCATAGACGACACTCGGGATGCCAGCCAGCAGATCAATCACTGGCGACAACCACATGCTGACGCGCTTTGGCGCCAGATAGACGAGTGCCGCTGCCGTCAACAAAGCAATTGGCACCCCCACCGCCAAAGCGATCAACGACGAGTAGAGAGTGCCGACGACAAGCGGCAAGATGCCAAAACTGGCGCCCGGCGCCCCCTGCACACCGGCCCGGACGATGGGAGTGTTCGCGTACATATTGCCCATATTCCATACTGTTCCGCTAAAGAAAGAGAGACCTTGAAAGCGCCATGCAGGCCATGCATCGCGCACAAGGACACCCATCAGAACCAGCATGACGACGAGCGGACCACCGGCGGCGACGCCGGTAGTCACAGCGAACAGTTTTGATCCGAAGCGCCTTCTCGTCACTGATCCGTTCCCCCGTCTCGTATATCTGGGTTAGTCTGTTTTACCCGTGAATCCGTTCAATTTGCGCGCGGCTAAGCGGCGCGATGGACGTCGGGAGCGGGAGGAAGTGCACCTTGGTCATGAAACTCGCTGAATTGCCGCCCTTTGAGTTGATCGCCCAAAGCAGCAGATTTTTGATCGCCTGCGCCACCACGGCGCTGGATTGGTTTTCATTCACGATCGCGTACTCATAGTTGATGATCGGGTATGAATTGGCGCCGGGCGCATAGATGAGGGAGATGCGCTCGTCGCGAGGAGTCTTCGCGATCATTTGCCCTGCGGCCGCGCTGATTGTGGCGACCGTGGGAAGCAGGAAGCGACCCGCGCGATTCGCCAGAGCCGCTTCCCCCAGCCCGTGTGAAAGCGCCTTGTCAAGCCAGCTGATACCCACATAGGCGATGCTGTAAGGTGTGCGCTGGGCTGTTTGAACCACACCCTGATTGCCATTGCCGCCCTGCGCTCCCGCAACCGCAGGCCACGGAACACTCGTGCCATAGGCCACGGACCGCGCCCACTGCGCATTGGTGTCTGTCATGAACTGGCTGAACAAAAATGTGTCTCCGCTGCTGTCTGTGCGGTGCACGGGCACGATCACCGCGTGCGGCAGTTTGATTCCCCGGTTCAGATCCTGAATCTGCGGAGCGTTCCAATACCGGATCTTGCCCATAAACATTTGGGCGATGACAGACCCGGTCAGGTGCAAGTGTGTGCTCGCCTTTAGGCCAGGCAGGTTATACATGATCTGCTGCGCGGAAATCGCCAGGGGAATGTTCAGCATGGAAGGATGCTGGCTTAACAGTCCAGTGCTCATGTACGCGTCAGACGCGCCAATCTGCACGACGCCGTCTTCCGCCTGCTGAATGCCCGTACCGCTGCCCGTTCCGTTAGGGGTAATGAAGACGTTTGACGCCACTTTTTTGTATGCGGGAACCCAGAGTTGAAAGAGTGGGAAGAGAAGAGTGGAACCTGTTTCCTGAAGACGAACTGCAGGTCCGTTCGTGTGACGAACCGCCGACGCTCTGGCATGAACTGTCGATTGTGCAAATGCGGCGGGCGCTCCGCCCAGTCCGGCCACTGTCAAACTGGCGAGACTCAGTGCGCTGCTGACTGCAAGCATGGCCTTCTTGCTGTGTCCTGATTTCAATCCGGCAACCCCCGTTTGTTTGGCTTGCAGTGTGCAAGCCTTCGTTTCGCTACAATGCAAGTGTATAGGCGAAACGTAAACGGATTCTGTTGGAATTGTAAAGTTACTGGGTAGTTTCTGTAAGCGTTCGGGTCGTTTGAGTCGCTTCTATCGATCACCCGCAAACCATAAAAATCTGAGTCGAGCAAGCATCTGATCCTGCGACAAGCAAGACTGGCCAGGAATTGTTGGGCGAATTGTCAGGTGCTGTGTTCCTGAACGTAAATGGCCGTCCGTGGATCCTGCGGATCCGAAAAGAGCGCTTCAGTCACCGCATATTCGACGACTTCGCCCGCCTCCATAAACGCCGTCCTGGCGGCAATCCGTTTTGCCTGGCTGAGATTGTGCGTCACAAGGACCAGGGTCATCCTGCCGGAAAGGCCGACAAACAGATCCTCAAGCAGCCTTGTCGATTTTGGATCCAGCGCCGACGCGGGTTCATCAAGCAAGAGAATGGACGGTTCCACCGCCAGCGCCCGCGCCAGGCACAGTCGTTGCTGCTGACCGCCAGACAGTTGGAAGGGCGATTTGTCGAGACGGTCCTTGACATCCTGCCAGAGACCGACCTGTGTCAGACGTTCCTCCGCGATTTCCCTCCGCTGAACCTTCTTAACGCCAGCCAGCCGCAAGGCAAGGGTGACATTGTCGAGAATAGACATAGGGAACGGATTGGGTCGCTGAAACAGCATCCCCACCGAGCGGCGAAACGTCTCAACATCCGCCACCGTGCGAATATCCTGTCCAAGAACCCGCACGGATCCCGTTTGACGGAATCCCGGAACTGTGTGGCTCATTTTGTTCAGGGTGCGCAAAAAGGTCGTCTTGCCGCAACCTGAAGGCCCGATAAGCGCAGTAATCTGCCCCTTTGCGATTTCGAGATCGACGCTGCGCAAAACCTGTTTTGTGCGAAAAAACGCGTTCAATTCAGTCGTAACAATCGCCGCATCAGAACTATCCGTCCTGATTGCCTGCAACTGGCCCGCCGCGCCTGCGACGGGCTTGCGAAATGCCACTACAGTTTCGCCCATGGCCACGCTCTCCTTCAGCACTATCCTATAGGATGAACGATAGACGAAAACTGTTAAGAAATTATAAAGAACGGCAAAGACTGAATGCATCTTTAGGAAATCTTTATAATCCCGATCGCGCCCTGCCCCGAACATTCGGATACATCTGCACTGTCGCATGATCGGCGTTGAGACTCACTCGGATAGTCTCATCTCGCCTGTGATTGGTTTGCGACAGTCCGCCAGTCTACTCGAAATGCACCGCTTCACCCGTGCGAGCCGATTCGTAAATAGCCGCCAGGATTTCTGTAACCACCAGCGCCTGTTCAGGTTTCACCACCGGGTCAGCGTCGTTCTGGACGGCCTCGATCCATTCTCTGGCTTCACGATCGGCCGAGCTCTCCTCCGCTCCGTCGTAGAAATCGACGCCTCCCGCTTCCAATTGAACTTTGGTGGCGTACAATCTGCCGAAGTCCTCGCCATTGATGCGCAGACCTTCCTGCATATCCGCTCCGCCTTCCGTGCCGCAGAGTGTGCAGCGCGCTTCGCCCGTCTGCAGAGTATTGAGCGCCCAACTGGATTCAAGGACAATCGTTGCGCCATTTTTCATCACCACAAATCCGAAGGCGGAGTCCTCAACCTGGAACTTTGCCGGATCCCAAGGACCCCACGCATTGGCCGAATTGGGTCTGCCGCCGAGTTTGTGATATGCAGTGCCCACGACCAGTTTCGGCTCATAGTTATCCATCATCCATAAAGTAAGATCGAGAGCATGGGTGCCAATGTCAATCAGGGGTCCGCCTCCCTGCTGCTCTTCGTCCAAAAACACGCCCCAGGTCGGAACTGCTCGCCGTCTGATCGCATGCGCTTTCGCGAAATAGATGTCCCCCAGATCGCCGCGCGCGCACACTTCATGGAGATACACACTGTCTGGGCGAAACCGGTTGTTATAACCGATGGTCAATTTCTTGCCCGTCCGCTTTGCCGCTTCCAGCATACGACGCGCACCTTCCACCGTTTTTGCCATCGGTTTTTCGCACATGACGTGCTTGCCCGCTTCAAGAGCCGCCACCGTTATATCCGCATGCGAAGCATTGGGAGTGCAGACGTGTACGACATCAATGCTGTCGTCCTTTAACAGTTCCCGGTAATCGGTGTACGCCGCAGCGTCTGCGCCGCCGTACTGTTTGGCAGCCCCCTGCGCGTTCGCCGCGTTCAGATCGCAAAATGCCGTCATGTCCACCTGCGAAAGTTTCCCCAAGCTTGGCATGTGTTTTCCTCGGGCGATCCCTCCGCAGCCAATGATGCCAACCTTCAGTTTCCTGTTCGTCTGCTCACTCATCCTGTCATCTCTCCTTGCACCTTCCGGGCTCGCCAGAGTCGACGCGCTCGGCGGAAGATCATATGTATTCTGTTGCCGCGCCATGCTTGCAGTTTATTACACCAGCTGTGGGGGATCAAGAGCATGCCTTCTACCTCCCTGGTCAAAACATGGATTCTACGACACTTTTAAATAAAAATTTTCAAAAATGGACCAAATCATGCAACCTTTTGCCACCCACAAACGTCTTATAGTCGTAGGGATATTTTGCTAGAGGAGATGAATCTATGCACAAGTCTTTTCGCGACCGTTTGTGGCTTGGCACTTCGGCCGGACTGCTAACTGCACTGTTGCTCCAGCCAGCTTACGCGAGCGCCGCTACCGGCAGTTCCAGCGGAACTGGAACGTCGGCGGGCAGTTCATCGCAACCCACCGTTGCGCCTGCTTTGACGGCCGCTCAGGTCGCTGCGGCTGCCGCAAAAACGCTCGGCATCCCCAGCACGTACACCCAGCAGGGAGTAAACTATCAGTCCTCCTGGAACGGTGGACAGATACCCGTTTACACCATGAACTGGCAGGGGGGACCGATGATGGGTCCGGGAGGTCAAAACATCTCCGTCACTGTAAACGCCGATACGGGACAGATCCTGCAGGTATTCAACTTCTCCAGTCAAACCGGATGGAACCTGAACCCCGGCGTCACACAGGCGCAGGCTGCCGCAGCGGCCCAGACGTGGCTGCAAAAACTCGCCCCCGCGCAGGCAGGGGAACTCTCGCTGCAGCCAAATCCCTCGGGTCCTCAGTACAAGCCGCCTGTTGGACAGTATTCGTTTGTCTTTGCCCGCAAGGTAAACGGCGTTGTGGTGGCCTTCGACAATGCGCAGATCGGGATCGGTCAGGACGGTCGTCTGACCAGTTACACATTCAACTGGCAGCACGCCGCCTTTCCGACTCCGCCAGCCAATATCATGCCGGTTGCGCAAATCAACCAGACTTACGGCGCAGCCCTCGGCCTGCATTTGAGTTACGCTTATATCTACTCGCCGTTTTCGCAGAAACCGCAGATGGTAGTGACGTATCTGCCGTCACAGAACAATTTTTCCATGTATAGTCCGCTGTCTGGACAACAGGCCATGTCGCCGTGGTTCGACCCCGTTACAGGCGCCCTGCTGCAAACCAACGGACAGGCGGCCCAAGCGTCGAACGCGCCGTCTTTGACGCCGCTGGTGACGGGCGGCCCCGACACACTGCCAGCCCCACTCGCCAAGCCGCTGTCAGAATCCCAGGCGCAAAAGGCGGCGTCTGCCTTGCTGCCGGCTTCCGGCAACTTCACCCTGGTGAATTCCAATTACCAGTCGTATACCAATCCGGGGCAAGCCACTCAGATGACATGGAACTTCAACTACGCCGATCAAAACTCGTCAACCGGGCTCAACATCACCATAGACGCTGCAACGGGCCTCATTGAAAATATGAATGAATACCAGATGGGACCAGGCTCCCCTTCTTCCGGATCTTCGTCTCAGACCGCCCTCACCAGCGCGCAGGCGGAGGCGGCCGCTGCGTCATTCGTCGAGAAGGCGTTGCCGACCATGACGGGCGGCGTCACTTATGACGGACCATCGCCATTTTACGGATCTGGCACTAACAACATCGCACAAGAGTCATTCTCGATGCTCGTCAACGGCATCGCAACAGAAAACCAGATCAGCGTCGGCGTCAATCTGAGCACTGGCCAGGTGGTCGACTACAGTGCCTTCCTGAACTCAGGCGTCACGTATCCCGCCGTCGGCGCAGTCGTACCGGTGAGCACCGCGGAGGCCGCCTCTATCGCGAAGGATCCCCTGCAGCTGATGTATGTCATGCCGTATCAGCTCGCGTCTTCGAAAGTCACGGGTTATGGTCCCCAGACGATCGGCTCCACGGCCATGCTCGTTTACGCGCCGCAGCAGAACTCGTCACCGGATATCTACAACGCCAACACAGGGCAATGGCAGACGCAGGGGTATCCCCCGACCGCAGGTGTCCAAGAGCCCTCGGACATCAAAGGACATTACGGAGCGCAGGACATGAATCTCTTGGTGAACCGGGGCCTGCTCAAGGTGCAAAACGGGAAAGTGCACCCCAACAGCGCCATGACAAGAGGCCAGTTCATTCGACTGCTGGTCGAAGCGGACGGCGCTTTCTACAGTGGCGGGACTCCATCTTCAGCCGCATTTGCCGACGTTCCGCAGACGAGCAAATACTATTCCTTTGTACAGCAGGCGGTGACCCAGGGCTGGCTCAAACCGGGCGGAAACTTCTCGCCGGATTCTCCGATCACCCGTGAACGAGCCGCCGACTGGATTGTGAGTTTCATGGGCTGGCACGAATTGGCGAAGCAAACCGGGTTGTTTTCCGTCAATTTCGCGGACGCTTCCGCGATTCCCGCCCAGTTCAGAGGTGACGCCGCCATTGTCGCGAAACTGGGGATCATTCCTTCTGTAAGCGGCAAGTTCCTGCCCACACAACCGCTCACAGTCGCCGACGCAGCGGTTGCGGTTGTGACAACCATGCAATTGTATAGTCAGGAGCAGCAGCATCCCTGAGACATCCGTGTCTGATTCACAGCAAAGGGGCCCCTGGGGCCCCTTTGTCATTCGTAGGTTCTCATCCCTGGAAAGCGCCGTCGGCGCAAATCTTCCCCGACTGTCAGTGACGCGCGGCGTCTTCGATCGGCGCCACTGAAAGAATCGGAACATCTGGATCCACGTCCGCGTCATAGTCCACGCCGCGAAAACCAAACCCAAACAGTTTCAAAAAGTCCTCGCGATACCCATCCAGATCCGCGATGTCCGTGAGACCGCCCGTTTGAGCCCGCTGCCACAACTCACTCACGACCGCCTGAACATCGGACCGCATCTCCCAGTCGTCCATACGCGCGCGGCCCCGGTCGTCCACGGATACTGGCCCGTCAGAATACACCCGTTCCGCAAATAGGCGGTACATTTGTTCAATACAGCCTTCATGCAGGCCACGCTCTTTCATCACGCGAAACAGCAGCGCTATGTACAGAGGCACCACAGGAATCGCGGAACTTGACTGAGTCACCACCGCCTTGTTGACGGAAACAAAAGCGCGGCCTCCGGAGAGTTCCATGCGAGCGTCAAGCGTTAGGGCTGTATCTTCCAGATCGTCTTTCGCGCGCCCGATGGTGCCCTCACGATAGATGGCGTAGGTGAGTTCGGGTCCGACATAGGAATAGGCTGTCGTAGTGGCGCCTTGCGCCAGCACGCCCGCCTGATCCAACGCTTCGATCCAAAGATTCCAGTCTTCCCCGCCCATGACGGCCACCGTGTTGCGAATGTCGTCTTGCGTCGCCGGATCAAGAGTCACCTCTGTCACTACACCGCTTTGCACATTGACCGTTTTGCTGGTAAATGATCTGCCAACGGGCTTCAACACCGATGAAAACGTCTCGCCCGTGCGGGGATGAACCCGACGCGGCGACGCCAGACTGTATATCACAAGATCGACCTGTCCGCACTCTTCCCGAATCGCGGCGATCGTTTCCTCTTTCACCGCGTCCGAAAAGGCGTCGCCGTTAATGGTCCTGGCCATGACTCCATGCGCCTTGGCCTCGATTTCAAATGCAGCCGTGTTGTACCATCCAGCGCTCGCAGTTCGATTGCCTGAAGCGGGCTTCTCAAAGCACACGCCGATCGTGCCCGCGTTTGCCCCAAACGCTGCGGTGATGCGGCTGGCGAGACCGTATCCTGTCGAAGAACCGATCACAAGCGCATTCTTGACGCCCTGAATCGGACGCTTTGCGCGCACGAACGCAATCTGCTCCCGCACATGCTCTGCGCATCCCTGCGGATGAGCGGTGGTGCATATAAAGCCGCGAATTTTCGGTTCAATAATCATTGCGTTGCCTCCCGATCGTGTCAGGAATACCTGTGAATCTATTATACAACACAGCTTCCCCGCAACCTGCTTTATCTCGACTCCAACCAGTGATCGTAAACGGTCCTGCCAATGCGTTGCATGGTCGGTATGGCATCAGGGCACTGATAGGATAGTGTGACGATGACAAAACTGGCTCCCGGCAAATATAAAATTCCCGCATCGTGTTCAATGTCCGTGACCATGCCGGTTTTATTGGCCATTTCCCACAACGGCAATCCGCCGACAATCGGATTATCCGGGTCTGGAAGGAGAGCCGGCAGTTTATTTCTATACTGTTGCCGCTTCAGCACGTTCACCATCTGCAGCGACGCAAATAATGACACCAGTTCACCCTTGGCCACTTTACTGCACCAGGTCGCGACATCCTGCGCAGTAAGCGCGTTGCGTCCGTTAAAAACCGCTGGCACAGTCTGCAGTTTATTGTAGATGGCGCTGGATGTCATCCCATCCTCCACCATGGAAGCCTGAATCACCGGAATCGTCAATGCATCGATCAACATATTGGTAGCGGCATTGTCACTGACAGTGATCATCAGAGTCACCAGGTCCTGTATCGTGATCTCCGTGCCGGGGGTCAGAAGTTGCAACACCCCGGATCCCCCTACCTGATCCTGCGCATGCAAAGTCACTGTATCGTGCAAATTCAGACGCGCAGCCAACTGCTCGCGGTAGACCGCGCTCATAATGGGCATCTTGATGACACTGGCAGCGTAAAACTGGTGGTCGGAGTTCATCGCGAAGCGTTCTCCCGTGTCCAGATGCTCAATGACCACACCCCAAATGCCCCCGGCCTCCGTTGCAATTTCCTCTACTCGTTTGCACATGCCCGCGAAATCCATGATCACGCCTCCACCAAGTCAGGTTTATATCCACGACATCTATTATAGGCATGTACCCAATAATGGTCGAGACAAGATGTGCTTACAACGCGTCATCCCACCCCTTTAGCGCCCGTATAGTTCAAATCGGCCCGCTAACGCGGAGAACTCAGCGAGAGCCCGCGGCTCTTCCTGGAAGTACCTGTGGCCCATACCTTGCGAGATCAGCGTACGCAACCGATCATCGCCGGCGAGCAGATCAAAAAACAGTCGGCCCCCGGAGTCCGGCGTCACAAACTCAAACGCGACCGGATACGCGGCGGCCACTTCCTGAACGAGTGCCACACCAGCGCGAAAGGCGTGAACTTGCGCAGGATCCGTAATATGCAACTGGACGCCCTCGCACAGTTCCCCTCTATACAGAGAGTGGTGTGGGGTAAAATACACGGGTCTCGCCACGACGCCAGGAAGATTGAGTCGGTTGAACTGTTGAGCCAGTGTGTGCCCATCAATCCAGGGAGCTCCGATCAGTTCAAAGGGACGGGTCGTACCTCGGCCGACGCTCACATTCGTTCCTTCGAAGAGACAGGTGCCTGGATAGAGAGTCATCATGTCAAATCCTGAAGTGTTGGGCGATGGCGGCGCAAACGTCAATCCGGTATCCGCCAGGAACATGCTGTGCTTCCACCCCTCCATCTGAACAACGGTCAGATCGCATCCGATTCCATTCACAGTGTTGTAGAGGAGAGTCAGTTCCCCCATCGTCAGACCGTGTCGATTTACGATCGGATACATTCCGACGAAGGAAGCAAACTCTTTTCTGATGACAAAACCTTCCCGCGCCGCTCCGATGGGATTCGGGCGGTCAAGAACAATGCAGGGCATGCCGACTGCCGAACACGCCTCCAAACAGAGGGCTGCAGTGTTCATGTTGGTGTAATATCTCGTTCCTATATCTTGCAAATCAATGACGAGCGCATCAAGTTCTGCAAGCATGTCCGCAGTCGGTTTTCTGGTGTCTCCGTAAAGACTGTACGCAGGCAACCCTGAGTGGCGGTCTACGGCAAAGGAGACGTGTTCACCCTCCCTGGCGCTGTTGCGAACACCGTGTTCCGGACCGAACAATTTGGTTACGTCGCAGTTTGTCAGATCGGAA
>JAJZEE010000127.1 GCA_021805735.1 Bacillota bacterium | reverse complement strand
CGTACCAACATCGTGACAGATGGTGCGTATATAGGTGCCCTTCCCACACTCAATGGAAAAGCGGACGAAATAGTTTCCGGGATATAAATGAACGTCTTTTATAGACAGCTCAAATACGGTGATGGGGCGCGGCTGCAAATCCACTGCCTGTCCAGCCCGCGCCAGATCATACGCCCGTTTGCCGGCTATCTTCAGAGCCGAATACGCAGGCGGTTTTTGCAGCAGTACACCGTGAAAACGCGAAAACGCGTTCCTTATGGAGGTCACATCCAGACCTGCTGGATCCGCCCTCGCGACCACATCTCCCGTGGCATCCTGCGTGTCTGTGGCTGTTCCAAACTCCAGCACCGCTTCATAACACTTGCGACGATCCGACGCATATTCAGCGAGGCGAGTGGCACGGCCGAGAAAGATAGGCAACACACCGGTCACCTGTGGATCCAGGATGCCGGAATGTCCAGCTTTTTTGACCCCCAGCAATCGTTTGACCGCCGTCACCGCGTGTTGCGATGTCATGCCAGAAGCCTTATTTAAGATGAGAATGCCGCTGTCCGTGAGTTGCAAATGCCTCGTCCACCGCCTGTTCCACGCGACTCACAAGATCGTCAACGGCCGCCGCCAGCGGGCCGTCATGTTCACAGCCGGCAGCGCGAACATGACCGCCGCCCCCAAAACGGACCGCAATCGAGGATACATCGACGAATTCGCGAGACCGTAAACTTACCTTGATCGAGCCGTCAGCCCGCTCTCTAAAGAGAAGTCCAACCTCAATTCCAGAAAGCGACCTGGTATACGGAAGGAGCACCTCCACATCCCCTTCAGTCGCCCCGGACGCGGCAAGCATCTCCTGATCGACAGCCACGTAGGCGATCCGTCCGCTGTCATGAACTGTCAATGTCGCCAACCCCAAACGGACAAGCTCAGCCTGTTCACGGGTCATGGCTTCCAGCACCCTGTCGGCGACCAGAAATGGTTCAATGCCCCGCGACAACAGATCCGCCGCAGCCAAGTGGATTTCTGGGGTCGTGTTGTTATAACGGAAACCGCCAGTATCAAACACTATGCCCGTATACAGCGCCAGTGCGATAGACTTGCTGATGGCCGTATCGCCCGCGCGAAACAGTCGATAGAGCACGAGACAGGTGGCCGCCGCCTCTGGTTGCACGAGATTGAGAGCACCAAACCCGTCATTGGTTTCATGGTGATCAATGTTGATCAGTAGGGCGTCAGTTGCAACCAGCCCGTGACTTTTACCCATCCTCCTGACATCCGCGCAATCCAGCGCAACCACCACGGAAAACGGGTCGGCAAGGGAATCTGTGAGTACGAAGCGATCCGTTCCCGGCAAAAAATCATATCGGGACGGTATGGGATCGTCATTGACCAGCGTATAGGAACGACCGATGCTATCGCAGTAATACGCTATTGCCAGGGCAGCGCCGATCGCGTCTCCATCGGGACTGATGTGGCAAACGATCAGAAGCGGATCCGCAATATCGTCAAGTGCCTCCAGTACGTTCGCATAGGCGCCACTAGCCATCCCCGCGCTCCCCTTTGTCTTCGGCCGATATAATCTCGCTGAGCACCCGACCGATTTTCGCGCTGTAGTCCATTGATTCGTCCAGTTTGAAGTGCAGTTCCGGAGTTATGCGCAGCCGTATCCGTCCGCCAATTTCGCTGCGGATAAACCCCTTGGCGCGCTCCAGGGCAAGCATGCTGGCCTGTTTCTGTTCTTCGGATCCCATGATGGACACGAAAATTTTTGCATGCGCCACATCGTTACTGACTTCTACGCCCGTAACAGTGACAAAACCGATTCCCGGATCTTTGACGTGCTGATGAATGACGTCGCTAGTCTCTCGTTGGATCTGCAGGGCAATTCGTTCATTACGGACTTTCACGTGTTCACCTACCAAATACGAGATGGTTGTCTGCCTTTGTCTGCCGCATCATCTGCGCGCTCGCCTGACTCGTCATGCAATGTGCGGACTTACTCCGCTTTAAGGGCCTCCATCTTAAACGCTTCAATGATGTCGCCTTCTTTGATGTCATTGAACCGCTCAAGCGTAAACCCACACTCATACCCGGAAGCTACCTCACGCGCGTCGTCTTTAAAGCACTTTAAGGAATCCAGTTTCCCCTCATGCACGACTACCCCGCCGCGAATGACGCGAACATCGGCGTCACGGACCAATTTTCCGTCCTGCACCATGCCGCCTGCAATCGTTCCGACTTTCGATACCTTGAACAACTGCCGAACTTCCGCACGACCCAACACGACTTCTTTGTACACGGGATCGAGCATGCCTCTTAGCGCGGCTTCAATCTCTTCGATCAGGTTGTAGATAACCCGATAGAGACGGATATCCACCTTCTCGGACTCGGCCATTTTGACCGCGTTTGCCTCTGGTCGCACGTTGAATCCGATCACAATGGCGTTCGACGCGGAGGCGAGCAGGATGTCAGACTCCGTAATGGCTCCCACGCCATTGTGGATAACGCGGATGCGAACACCGCTCACTTCGATTTTCTGAAGAGCTCCCAGCACTGCCTCCGCGGAACCGTGAACATCTGCCTTCAGGATCAGGTTGAGGTCTTTGACTTCACCCTCCTGAATCTGCTTGTACAGGTCGTCGAGCGTGACTCTTGACGTCGTTCCAAGTTCTTCCGCGCGTTGCCGCATCGAACGGCGTTCTGCCACCAACCGTCCCTGGCGTTCGTCGTCATACACCACAAACAGGTCGCCTGCGCTGGGCACGTCCGACAGACCCACAATCTCGATTGGCATGGACGGTTGCGCGTCCTTGACCCTCCGCCCACGGTCATTCACCATAGCCCTTACCTTGCCAAAGGTATTGCCTGCGACCACCACATCGCCAACGCGCAGAGTGCCGTTTTGAACCAGGATGGTCGCAACCGGGCCCCGTCCTTTATCCAACTGAGCCTCGATGACCGTGCCCCGAGCGCGCATCGACAAACTGGCCTTCAGATCCGCTACCTCAGCGACGAGCAGGATCATTTCCAGCAATTCTTCGATTCCCTGCTTTTGCAACGCGGACAGCGGCACGAAGATCGTGTCGCCGCCCCACTCCTCGGCGACAAGACCGTGCTCAGTCAATTCCTGCTTGATGCGCTCCGGGTTCGCTCCGGGTTTATCCATTTTGTTTACAGCCACGATAATCGGTACGTTGGCAGCTTTGGCATGATTGATCGCTTCTACGGTTTGCGGCATTACACCATCGTCCGCCGCTACGACAAGAACTGTAATATCGGTAACCTGAGCGCCGCGCGCGCGCATGGTGGTGAACGCGGCGTGACCGGGCGTGTCGAGGAATGTGATGCGCTTTTGGTTAATCTCAACCTGGTAGGCGCCAATGTGCTGTGTTATGCCGCCCGCCTCGGAGGCCGTCACATTGGTCTCGCGAATAGCGTCGAGCAGTGTGGTTTTGCCATGATCGACGTGCCCCATGATCGTTACAACAGGCGGCCTGTGCTCAAGAGTTGTCTCGTCGATGTCTTCATGAAGCATCTCCTCGGCTTCGAGATCGCGCGGCGCCTCCACGATGACCTCAGTGCCAAACTCTGCTCCCACCAACGCCATCGCGTCGGTGTCCAGTTCCTGATTGATTGTCACGGGCATGCCGAGAAACAGCAGTTTCTTGATGACCTCCGATGCCTCGCGGCGAATATAGTGAGCAAACTCACTGACGGTCATGGGGGCGTCGACACGAACCTGTTTCGGACCTTCCGGCGCCTTTACGACCATTGTCCGCCCCTGCGAGCGCGAACGCGGAGGCTGCAGTTTGCGGTTGTTCTCGCGCTTCTCAGCCAGACTCGAACGGCCGTTGCCGCCCCTGTCTCCCCCGCGTCTGCGCTGCTGACCGCCTGATTGTCCACCGCGCGCCGCGTCAGACGACGCCTCAAAGCGCGGCGGCGCACTGGAGAAGCCACTTCCCGATTCTCCCGCGTGCCGCGCAGGACGTGTTCCTCCTTGCGGTCCGCGTCGGTTGTCCCCAGAGCGCGCAGGCGCTGCGCCGCCATAAGAGGCCGTCTGCGCCGGTCGAGCCCCAGCGCCCTGATAGCCGCCGCGCGGGCCGCCATTGCCGCCAGATGGCGGACGACTGCCGCCGAATTGCGAACGATTGTTTGACGGTGGACGACCGCCGGTTGATTGTGGACGGCCACCGGCAGATGGCGGTCGACCGCCTGCCGATTGCGGACGACTGCCGTCACTCGACTGCTGCGCCGGACGACGGTCGTACCCACCCGCAGACGCAGGTCGTTGACCATATCCACCCTGGTTCGCCCGGTTTGGCGCTCCCTGGCGTGTCGGGTACTGTCCTGGTCTCCGATCGGCGCCTCCCGTTGCGCCTTCATACGGTCGCGACTGTCGGGGCGCGCCTTCTCCTGTTGGCCGCTCAGAATATCCGGTCCGACTCTGGGCGCCGGCGCCTTGACCCGTCCTGTCACCCTCGGACGATCCGGGAGTGCGTTCCCTGAACGGACGGTCGTTGCGCCCACCCTGATGTGACGCGCCCTCCGTCCGATTGCCGCCCGAATAGGGTCGCCGCTGATGCGGTGATCCCGTGCGCGCAGGGTACGATTGCGATGGACGCGCGCCCGTAATCTGCGATGCGCCCTCCTCGCCGTTGGCGGCCGAGAGCGGATTGGGAACCGTCAGAGGCGACTCCCGCTCAGCGCTGTGAGTCGGCTGCGCTCTCCCCTCTGCCTCGTGTTCCGACGGCGGTCGCGCCTCCGTCTGCGTTACATTGCCATCTAACGTATGCCCCGTAATCGTTCCCTCTCCCTCATTGGCAACCGCTGTCCGCGTGCCTGTCCAGCGATCTGGATCGCGCTCCTGCTTACGCTCCTGCATGGCCGCAGTACGAGCGGCCGCACGAGCCTTGACATCGGAAAAAAAACCTTCCACCGCCTGTACCATAGGCGGTTCCATCACGCTCATGTGATTATTCACCGGAATATTCAAGCGGCTCAATATTGTAATGATTTCCTTGCTGGACATATTGAGTTGCTTTGCGTACTCATACACGCGCAATTTGGTCAAATATCTTCACCCCCGACACTGTCTTTCACAATCTGGGCAATTTGCGCCGCAAATCGCGGGTTCGTCACGGCAACGACCGCCCGTTCGTCCTTTCCTAAAGCCCTCCCTAACTGACCCTTTGTTAATGTGCTTACCATCGGAATCTCGTAATAGAGACATTTGTCCCGCAGCTTTTTCATGCCGTTTGCCCCCGCGTCCTGGGCGACAATCACTAACGCTGCCTTGCGAGTCCTAATCGCGCGCATGCAGGCGTCATCTCCCGATACCAGCGCGCGCGCGCGCGCCGCAAGACCCAGTAGTCCATCCAGGTTAGCCACGTTCGACACCTGCCTCAACGAGCTTCGCCAATTCGTCGTACACTTCAGGAGCAAGTTGGGTCTTCAAACCGCGTTCCAGCGCCTTGCGTTTGCGCGCTTGGTCAAAGCAGGCGCGCGAATTGCAGATATACGCGCCTCTGCCAGCGCGTTTTCCGGTGGGGTCAATCACCACTTCGCCCGTTGGCGTCAACACAACGCGTAACATACTACGCTTAGGCTTTTGTTCTTGACAGCCCACGCATTGGCGCTCCGGAATTTTTCTGACCATGGCTCATCCCCCTACCGTGTATATCCGAGCTAGTTGGCCGTGTCGCATGATCGGTGTTCCGACCGCATCAGATACTCATGAGATGCTTGCGATTGGCCGACCGCCAATCATGCGGATCTAATCATCAAAAAAGGCGGCGCGGTTAAGATCCGCAAACACGGAGGATGTCCGACCCATTTGACTCTCGCTCTTAATGTCAATCTTCCAGCCAGTCAGTTTGGCGGCCAAACGGGCATTTTGTCCCTCTTTGCCGATGGCAAGCGACAATTGGTGGTCAGGCACTACCACACGCGCCATTTTCTCGCCCTCAAACACCTCCACATCGACTACCTTGGCCGGTGATAAAGCACTCGCCACGTAAATGGCCGGATCGTTGCTCCATTCGATGACATCGATTTTTTCACCCTGCAATTCGGCCACGATCGACTGAATCCGCATGCCTTTTGGTCCCACGCAGGCGCCGATTGGGTCCACGTCGCGGTTGCGGGAAAATACGGCGACCTTTGAACGGGCGCCCGCCTCACGCGCAACCGATTTGACCTCGACAACTCCTTCATAAATCTCAGGCACCTCAAGTTCCAGCAGGCGTCGCAAAAGTCCTGGGTGAATGCGCGAAAGGAGAATCTGCGGTCCCTTCGTCGTCTTTTCCACGCGCAAGATGAAGGCGCGGATGCGGTTCCCCATCTGCAGGCGCTCTCCAGGGATCTGTTCCGACAGCGGCAGCAGACCTTCAGTTCGCTCCAGATCCACGTACGAGTAGCGTCCGTCCTGTCGAGCGATCACGCCAGACACGATATCCTCTTCCAAATCCGCGTAGGCCGTGTAAATGATACCTCGTTCTGCTTCTCTTATGCGCTGAGTCACAACCTGCTTTGCAGTCTGAGCCGCAATGCGGCCAAACTCACGCGGCGTGACCTCCAGTTCCACGATATCGCCCAGACGATAGTTTGGATTCATTTCCATGGCGGCGTCCAACGATAGCTCCAAACGTGGATCCTGCGGATTCTCAACCACGGTTTTGCGGGCGTACACGAGAATGTTCCCTGACAGTCTGTCGACTTCGACACGAACATTTTGCGCAGAACTGAAATTTCGCTTGTACGCCGAGATAAGCGCTGCCTCAATCGTCTCAATCAGCACCCCGCTGCTGATGCCGCGTTCCCGTTCGAGCTGGTCAAGCGCCTCGATAAAGTCGGCATTCATATGGATCGACAACCCCCTTTCAAAATTGGCACTCCGTGCGGATCTCACCAGACAATGGCCAACCGGGCGGCCGCCACCTTGTCTCGCGGCACTTGAATCTTGTCAGCGTCGATCTCCATGTCCAACAACCCGTCGGCATAACCTAACAGTGTACCTTCCAGTGTTTTGTGTTCCCTAAAAGGTTCATAAAACGAAACGAGCACACGTTTTCCAACCGCGCGTTCGAAGTCCCGTTCGGTTCTGAGCGGACGTTCCGCCCCAGCCGAAGACACCTCAAGAAAATAGGCGCTCGCAATCGGATCTGCTTCGTCCAGAGCGGCCGAAAGAGATTCGCTCACATGCGCGCAGTCGTCGAGGTCGACAGCCCCCAAAGGACGATCAATAAAGACGCGCAAAATCCAGTTGGCGCCTTCTTTCTTATACTCAACCTCAACCAGTTCCAGCCCTGCTTCCTGCAAAACAGGCGCCACCATCTCGGCAACGAGATCGGTCACCCTTTGCTTTGCGGCCATAAATACCCTCCTGAAACCCAACTTCACAGGGGTCGTACAAATCATACAAACGAAAGAGTGGGGAAACCCCACTCTTGTAGAGGTTGTTCAGAAGGAATATCTGAACCGACAGCGCAGTTCCGATCCTGTTCCCGTCTGAATACGCACTTGACACGTACGAGATACGTCGCGTTCCATTAGAGGCAGTATATCATGCGCCATCCTGATTTGCAATGACATCCAGCGGTTTGCATTCAGACGCCCGTTTAGAACAGACTCAGTTGATTAGACGCCGGCAAACCCGCGAGACAACCGTAGCCGCCTAACAGTTCGATGACGGTTTTGGTCAAACGGGCGCGCTCCTGCAGGTCCTCCACAGAGAGAAACTGGGCCATGGCGCGCGCAGCCACGATATTGCGCGCTGCCGCATCGCCGATCCCCGCAGCAGCCGCAAACGGAGGCAGCAGACTTCCGTCCTTGACGAGAAACCGGGTGGCGTCCGACCGATACAGATCCAGAGTCTCAAACGCGAATCCGCGGCGGGTCATTTCCAGGGCCAACTCCAATACGGTCTGCAGTGACTTCTCCTTTGGCGACGCCGTCACGCCCTTTCCTTCTATCTCTTCGATGCGCATGGCGATCGCGTCGGCCCCGCGCTCCATGAGCGCGAGATCGAAATCCTCCGCGCGCACCGTAAAGTAAGCGGCATAGAACGACAGCGGGTGATGCACCTTGAAGTAGGCGATGCGCACCGCGTTTAGCACATAGGCGGCGGCGTGCGCCTTTGGGAACATGTACTTGATCCTGCGGCAGGATTCCAGGTACCAGTCCGGCACTCCAAACGACGCCATGTACTCTTCGTCAGCTTCCGTGAGCCCTTTGCCCCTGCGCACCGATTCCATGATCTTGAAAGCACGCGCGGGCTCCAGACCCCGGTAAATGAGATAAACCATGATGTCGTCGCGACAGCAGATCACCTCCTGAAGCGGAGCAACGTGCTGGCGAATCAGCTCCTGCGCGTTGTTGAGCCACACATCGGTGCCGTGAGAGAGTCCGGAAATCCGGACGAGATCGGCAAATGAACCCGGCTTCGTATCCTCCAGCATCTGACGCACAAATTTAGTTCCGAATTCAGGAATTCCATAGGTGCCGGTTTGCGATCGGATATCGGCCGGAGTGACCCCGAGCGGATCGGTGCCGCGAAAGAGAGCGTACACCTGGGGGTCGTCGACCGCAACCTGGCGCACATCCACACCCGTGATGTCCTGCAGCATCCTTAGCACAGTCGGGTCGTCATGGCCGAGAATGTCGAGCTTGAGCAGATTGTCGTGGATGGCGTGAAAATCAAAGTGCGTGGTGCGCGTGCCTGAGTTGCGATCGTCCGCCGGGTGCTGGATCGGGCAAAAATCGTAGATGTCGTGGTCGCTCGGCACGATGATCAGGCCCCCGGGGTGTTGCCCGGTGGTGCGCTTGATTCCCGTGCAGCCCGCAACCAGGCGCGCAATCTCCGCGTTGCGAAGATGCTTTCCGTGATCATCCGCCCATTTGCGCACGTAACCAAACGCGGTTTTTTCAGCGATCGTAGAGATCGTGCCCGCGCGATATACGTAATCGGATCCAAACAGCTCTTCCGTATACTTGTGAGCGCGAGCCTGGTATTCTCCGGAAAAATTCAGATCGATGTCAGGAACCTTGTCGCCCTCAAACCCGAGGAACGTTTCAAACGGAATGTCCTGACCGTCCTTTTTACATTCCCGTCCACAGCGCGGGCAGAGCCTGTCCGGCAAATCAAAGCCCGACCCGATCGAGCCGTCGAGCACGAATTCGGAGTACTGACAGCCCCCGCACAGATAGTGAGGCGCCAGCGGATTGACCTCCGTAATGTCAAGCGTAGTCGCTACCAACGATGAGCCAACCGAACCGCGCGAGCCGACGATATACCCATCATCCAGCGACTTTGTCACGAGTTTATGGGCAATCAGGTAGTTGACGGCGAATCCATGCGTGATAATGCTGTGCAGTTCCTTTTGCAGTCGGTCCGCAACGACAGGCGGCAGCGTCGCCCCGTAGAGTTCATGGGCTCGCTGCATGGAGAGCGCTCGCACCTGTTCGTCGGCGCCCTCCATGATGGGCGGATATACTCGATCGGGAACCGGACTGACAGGCTCGATCTGGTCGGCAATGGCGCGCGGGTTGTTGACCACAACTTCCCATGCGCGCTCACCCAGATGCGCAAATGCGGCAAGCATCTCAGTCGTTGTCCGCAGTGTCAGGGCAGGCTGGTGAAATGTACGCCCCGCTTCCTTGCGGCTATTGGCGCTGTGCAGGATGATCTCCCGGAACACTCCGTCATCAGCATCAAGAAAATGAACATCGCCTGTCGCCACCACGGGTTTACCCGCCTCATCGGCCAACTGCAGCAGTTGCCTGTGATAACCGACCACAGCATCAACGCTGCTTATGTCGCCCGCTTCGACAAGCGGTTCGTAGTGATCCACCGGTTGCAGTTCTATAAAATCGTAAAACTCTATGATTGCCCGCAACTCAACGTGTGTCTTCCCCCGCAGCACCGCCTGAAACAGTTCGCCGGCCCTGCACCCGGAACCGATCAGCAATCCCTCGCGGTATTCGCGCAGCAGTGATCGCGGTATCCGCGGCTCTCGATAATACGTTTCGATATGTGAATATGAAACCAGCCGATAGAGATTTTTCAGTCCGATTTGCGAACGGACAAGACCAGTTCCGCCTCGCGCA
>JAJZEE010000002.1 GCA_021805735.1 Bacillota bacterium | reverse complement strand
TATGTCGTAAGCTGGCGGCTGGATCAGACGCTGGACATGGAATTTGTCCTGGAAGCGACGAAAGAGGCGCTGGAAATGACAAAACCAGAGATCATGAACAGCGACCAGGGGAGCCATTTCACGAGTCCTCGGTACATTGAACTGCTAAGGGATGCAGGCGTTCAGATCAGCATGGATGGGAAAAATCGAGCGCTGGACAACATTTTCACAGAGCGGTTTTGGCGGACGATCAAGTACGAAGAGGTTTACACCAAAGAGTACGCTAGTCCCCGTGAGGCGAGGATCAGCATTGGGCGGTTTATACAAATGTACAATCACGAACGGCCCCACCAATCACTGCGGTACCACACTCCAGCGGAAATCTATCTGGAGGGGATGAAACCGACAGATCCACTTCCTGTCAAGCCAAAGGTTCTATCCAGCTTGGCGACTGCCTGAAAGACAGCACAGATCTGTCTCTAGGGCCGAATCCACAAGTGCGTGGCTTCGACCACTACCATTCAGTGTGGGAGGTGATGAGCCGTCCGTCAAGGCTGGAAAGCGTACCTTGACAGACTTACCTGGGTATAGCTTAGCGAGGGTCAAAAAAATGTCTTGACAAGCGGGGCCACCGTACCCTTTGCTCCCCACGAGGTCTTATACCTCACTCACTAGACACATTCAAAACCCAACCCTCGCTTGCACTTGGCGAGCTGGGGTTGGATGGTGTTTTTGACTGGTAGTGACGATCGTACTCATGTGGTCTGCACGAACGCAGCTTTGAAAATTATTCTAGAAGTCCGTCCGACGAAACGATTTTTGTGCATATTAGTCCACTCAAAGCGTATGTACGCGGATTCACGTCGCACAAATCTGCTGAATCCGAATAAATATACGTTTTTTTATTCCATCGGACGGATTTCTAGGCTATAGATGGCAAGGCGGCAGCCACTCCGTAAACCGATCTGACCGGTTTGAATTGCCTCCATACACTTGCATTAGGGTAATATCTGTAGATACTCTGTCCGTAGAATGCTATATTATGGCTAGGAGATAACAATACTACCAGAACTACACACTTCGATACTGATAAACGACGCCATGAGAGGATGATAGTACATGCAGTTTGAGCCAGTCATCAATGCTCGATTTAAGCGTTTTCGTGAACAGTACGGATTAGTAGATATGAGTGATGGTACTGCATTTGAACGCTTTGTAAATTTCAACGTTTTATATGCTCATAGCCCAGAACCGTTTTTGGGAAACAGTGACTTCTTGGATTTGTGCAGTGTAGGGGGAAGTAATGACCTTGCCATTGACGGGATCGGGATTAAGCTAAACGGTGTCTTCGTCAGAGACAAGGAAGATGTCGACGCCCTAGTGGCCCGTAATAAGAAAGCGTCTGTAGAGTTTATTTTCATTCAATCAAAGTACAAGGACAAATTCAACATGGGCGAGTATAACAACTTCGCAACTGGGGTCAGAGACTTCCTGGCAGAGACACATTTGCAACCAATGAACGACTCCATAATGCACATGTTGGATATCAAGGATTATATCCTCAGTGAAGATATCATGATTATTTGGGAACAAAACCCTTCCATACGCTTATACTACGTTACAATGGGGATCAAACAGGATCTTCCTCACATAGACGGTCTCAACGACCGCTTTATTGATGACATCCGTTCAATGAATGTGTATGAAGAGATGCACATTCACCTCATCGACAGCAAAGGCCTTAAGGATATCTGTGACAATAATGTGAACCATTACACGGAAATTATTGAAGTGATTGATTCCATGCCACTCACCCCTGTTGAAAGCGTAGACAATTCTTGCATGGCTCTTTGCAATGCAGCCGAAATTGACAAGCTGATACGAACCCCTGACGGTATTATCCGTAAGTCACTGTTCAATGATAATGTGAGGGATTTCCAGGGTGAAACCTCCATCAACGAAGAAATTGAACATACAATATCTGCGGAGCCGCAGAAATTTGTCCTCCTAAATAACGGAATAACTATTGTGTGTGATGAGTACAAGACCAACAACAGAAAGATTACCCTGGTTAATCCACAGATTGTTAATGGATGCCAGACCAGTCATATGATCTACTTTTCGAAGGAAAAGGGATTCGATATTTCGAAGGTACCAGTTAGTGTCAAGATAATCGCTACAAAGGATGACCACATAACAGGGCAGGTGGTACGTGGCACAAATAAACAGAATATCGTTTATGACGAGGCATTTGAAACAATACGGGATTTCCACAAAGAGCTTGAAGAATTCTTCCCGAGTATGGGAGGGCCTGTTCTCCTGTACTACGAGCGCCGCTCAAAGCAATACCACGCGACTCCGACGATAAAACAGACTCAAAAGCTTAGCTTTCGTACTCTTATTCAAGGCTTTGTTGCCATGTTTCTCAATGAACCAGAAGCTGCATACCGCCACGAATCTCGTTTACTGCGCGACTATCGTAACAAAGTTTTTCTCGAAAAGCACTCCAAATTGCCCTACTTCACGACAGGGTTGGCGGTCTATTTCCTGGAGAAATTCTTGCGCGAAAATAATAGCCAACTAGCTCGCGAAAACAAGAATCTCAAGTATCACGTGTTGACAGTTGTTAGGGAACTCATTGACCCAAACATGCCTAGCATTCACAAGGAAAAAGAAATAGATATATACTGCAACAAATTGATCGCAGAAATCACTGGGGATTCCGTCAGCATCATAAAAAGGGCATTGGGGATATTGAATCACTGTAAGGACATCTGGGCAAATGAAATGGGTAGAAGCATTCATGGTATTAAAGACGTGTCTGAATTTACGCAACTACTCATTCAGCAGACCTCAAATAAGAAGCAAAAACCTTTGCGAGACACTGGGATTGTTAGAAAGATACTAAGTGACCGGTACGGCCTGCAATATGGGTTCATTCAACGGTCTCCCGATGATGTGTTCTTTCACTCTAAAGCAAATTCGCATCTAGACTTTTCAACTTTAGCTGGCAGGTTGGTCTCATATGTGATTCAAGATAACCCATATAAGAGCGGCCAGCAAGTTGCGACCGACGTAAGGATTGAAGACTAAAAATGCGTAGAATAGCACCCCCACCTTGTCTTTTCGGTGAGGGCCATTTTACGCATACCGAACTTTGCCGAATAGACTTTAGTTGTGAGTAGGGATTTCGTTCGACCTTCCATTCAGGATCTGTTCAACGCTGTCACTCCGGTTCCCGCTTACAAACATGCATAAGGGTATAAGGTAAATCCCCCCATACGGCTGTTTCCGCCGCCATTCCCAGATGTGCCTGTGTCCGACGATTAGTGATCAGACAAAACCGCGACCTCTGCCGGAAGAATGGTCCAATACGTGATCGCAATCTGCTATTCATTCGATTAAGGCACGCGTTCCAATTAGAACGCAGTAATTCGCTTCAGGATATCGGCCTGATTGCCAAAAGTTTGTACGAAGTGTTTATCATTTCAGTCGACAAATTTAGGACCTCTCTTGACTCAACGATTGCACACACAGGCATTGGAACTTCAAAGGTGTACCCTTTTGAGACCTGGTTTACGATCTCGTGTGACAAGGCTCCGGAATAGTAATTATCATCGTCACACACAATATAAAATGTGTTCCTCTTGAGGTTTATTGCAATAAGTGTCCCTTCCAATTCAAGTTTGACAGTGGTCTCAGTAGTTTCTTTAAGAATATCGTATGCCGTAAGCAACTGAGTCCGAGTTAGTATTGTGGAGTCATGGTCCCTGTTAGGGGAGGCCCATTCCAATTTTAGTTGTGCTGTATCTTCCCTGAAATTCTCCAAAAACCTTTGATACCAAGCAGCTGCTCTAGGAGTAAGGGTTTTAAGATGAGCTCTCAAATTGTCTTTGTCTTGACTAGATGAAACGAGCTTCGACAACCGCCTAATAGCAGCAGTTGCGTCAGTGTCCTTAAAAAGACCAGAATGTTGCCTTGACTTGATTCTAATTCCGAACGAAGCCGCGAAAAGAGCTGTAAGGTTCGCAGCATTATCGTGAATCACATCATGTGGTGGTCTCTTTTGATTCTGTTTCCACCTTGAGTCTAATGAATAAGCCAACATTTGATAAGATCTTAGGGTGTTACCAGCCCTTTCGCAGCTTAGTTCGTGTTCATCTTCGAATCCACTTATAGATATATCCAAAACATCTCTAGAACTCTCAACTGCCTCTTCAAGTGTTGAGGCTCTCTTATTTGGAAGTTCGTTGGCAGTCTGTACTGTATCATTTTCCTCGCCCACTTTGATATATGACTCTTCTTGAGGTAGATACTGCAATGGTATATCTTGGGGCCTAAGCAGTTCGACGGTGGCGGAAGCTTTCTCTATTACCGGAAGCTTAATTTCAAAGACCCAACCGTCTTCAACATTTAGAAGAGCCTCTCTTATGGAAATGATGCCCTTTTTTATTTGCGAAACTCTTTCCTTAGAAACGGGAGCGAATAGCCACTGATCCCACTCATCAATTTCATCGACCAAAAATCCCAAAAACTTCGATGCTTCGTTTTGGCCTATAAAGATGCGAGGCCCGTCGTAATAGAAAAGCACATCAATGATATTTAATTCGCCAATGGGGGTGAAAAATTTCCCACACACTAAATATCCACTCCGATCCGGAGTATCTCACTAAAAAACGTATGGGGTTCGATCCCTTCATATGTCCACCAATTCAAGTGTGATTTACCCACGTTGTTACTCGGTCCTTCCGACACTCTACCACTCTCTGCGGTGATAAACCCTACTGCGGCCTTATTCAGTTTCGCCATGCCGATGGTGGAAAAATACTGCCGAGCAACATGCAGATCACCGCTTTTTTCCAATACTGACAGTGCAAATTCCTCGCACGCACATTCTGCGTAAAATTGACGCCGAAATCCCTTTGCAACGAAGTCCTTGGGTTTAATAGTATCTGATGCAACTAGTCTATACACTTTGACCGCTCGTTTTGCCGCTTTAATTGGTGGGCAACTTGGCGGGAAGGATCTCGGCCAGGCATTATTCACTTTCGCCAACGTTCTCACCCCGTAAACAATATCAACTGGCTTCTTAGATAAATTTGTAGAACCAGGCTTTCTTTTGGGCTTAGAGTTCTTATGCTCCTTGAATATTGCATTGCCACACTACTTGTGTATACTGGGCTGCAAAACGTCAATTAGTAGAGTACCATATTTTGATAATAAGCGAAACAATCTTTCCTGTGAGAGGCCCGGACATCAGTTATCTGAAATTTGGTGCCACTCTAGTCGAGATTGATAGCATGCGCGTCGCCGCGCGAGCGTAGTGCCTCGTATAACTGTGCTGGCCCCAGAAGAATCTCTTTGATTGCATGGCGCACTTTTTCAGAGTTGAGGGCCTGCTTGCTCATGGTCGTATGTGCCGCGAAAGCATCCATGATGGCATTCATCAACTCGTTAGACAGGTCTGGAGAATTGGCGAACTGCTCCTTCGTGTTGTTGGCGGCCTGCTGCACAAGTACTTCCGACTCAAGCAACTTGCCCTTTAACACGTTGTTCACATAAACCAACTTGTCGTCGTCGGTCAGGTCTCCCTCAAAAATGTCATTCACTTTGGCGATAATCTCAGCCAACAGCGCCTTCTCAGTTTCCTGTACCTCCCCAGTCCCCGGATCAGTGAGCGGCGGCAACTTGACGATGTCGCCCTTACCAAGCGGCAAGTCTCGACTCCCCTTATCGTTCAACCTGTGATGGGTCAGTACCATCTTGGAGAAGTCAATGACGTCCCTCTCTCTGCCAAACTCAAGGAGAGGAAGAAGGCGTTTGAAGAAGATAGCCCGCTTCTCGATCGCGGTGTTCCCGTAGTCAAAAATTTGTGATAGAAACGCATATACCCTCAAGAAAGCACCAATGTCCCTCTTAAACAGGATCAACGCGTTGATCTCGTTCTGAGCGTGCTGCTCTGCGTTTCTTTCTTGCTTTGCCCGTACCACCTCAAGTGTGGATCGAGCCGACTTGTACTTCCTGAGCAGGCGATCCGCCACAGGCTCCAGCGCCGCGGCGAGTTCAGACTGCAAGGCTCTGGGATTCAACTCAACGGAAACAACACGTTCTATCTCATTGTCGTCATAGTAACCAGTAGCATCCAGCTTCGCCCTAAGGTTGAACACAAGGTCAGGGTCTGTTACCCCCGCCAGTTCCGCTGTTTCGTAGTAAGGCTTGAACGACTTTAGGACTTCGTCAGGATCGTTCACGAAGTCCAGGATATAGGTAGTATCCTTTAAACCGTGAGAACCCCGGTAGGAGCGATTCAGCCGAGACAGGGTCTGCACGGCCTGGATGCCCGCGAGTCTCTTATCCACGTACATCCCGCACAGCAGCGGCTGATCGAACCCGGTCTGGAACTTGTTTGCTACGAGCAGGATCTGGTATTCCCGGGTGGAGAACGCCTCCCGAATGTCGCGACCGTTTAGGTTAGGGTTCAGTGCCTTACTATTTTCGGTGAACGGTTCCAGACTGGATTCCGCATCGTTCACCTCACCGGAGAATGCAACGAGCGTACCGATTTTGTATCGCTGGTCCCTGATGTACTTCTCGATAGCCTTCTGCCATCGGACCGCTTCCAGACGGCTTGCCACGACGACCATCGCCTTCGCATGTCCGTTCAGGAGTGGGGCGACGTTCTCTCGGAAGTGCTCGACCACCACTTGTACCTTCTGTGCGATGTTATATGGATGCAGTCGAACCCAACGCATGATCCCCTTCATGGCTGCGCTGCGCTCGACTTCGGTTTGGTCCCTCTCCTGTCCGTCATTTGCCAGCTTGAACGCAAGACTGTACGGCGTGTAGTTTTTCAGCACGTCCAAAATGAAGCCTTCTTCAATGGCTTGTCGCATCCCGTAAACGTGGAAGGGCGCGGGTAGATTGTCTTCTCCAGCAGGCAACTCAGGGTTGGGGCGTCGCCCAAACAGTTCCAGCGTCTTTGCCTTCGGCGTGGCCGTGAAAGCCACAAACGTGAGGCCTGACACGTTGGCCCGCCCAGCCATCTGCGCTGCGAGCAGGTCTTCGGTGCTCACCACGCCACCATCCGCCAACTCCTGAAGCTCCTCAGCCGACAGCACCTGCTTGAGCTTGGAGGCCGCCTCACCCGTCTGCGAACTGTGCGCCTCGTCGGCGATGACCGCAAAACGCTTACCCTGAGTTGCCGCAAGTTCCTGCACGGCCTTCAAAGCGAAGGGAAACGTCTGAATGGTGCAGACGACGATCTTCTTCCCACCCGACAGCGCGGTTGCCAACTCCTCGCTCTTGCTCCGAGACTCACCTTTGATCGTGGCCACCACACCCGCCGTCCGTTCAAAATCGAAGATGGCTTCTTGCAACTGAGCATCCAACACGTTCCGATCGCTAACGACCAGTACCGAGTCAAATAGCTTCCTGTGCTCAGCATCATGAAGATCCGCGAGAAAGTGGGCGGTCCAAGCGATGGAGTTCGTCTTGCCTGAACCTGCCGAGTGTTGAATGAGGTATTTTTGTCCCGGTCCGTCCTTCAATGCAGCGGCAATTAACTTTCGCGTCGCATCAAGCTGGTGGTAACGAGGGAAAATGACCGACTCAATCTGTTTCTTGCTGTTGCGCTCGGTGACCAGATATCGGCCAATGATCTCCAGCCAACTGTTTCGTTCCCACACCTGTTCCCACAAGTACGCTGTGCGATGACCGTTCTCGTTGACAGGGTTTCCAGCACCGCCATGGTCGCCTCTGTTGAGCGGCAAGAAGGAAGTAGCCGCGCCCTGTAGCTTCGTCGTCATACGAACTTCGGAATTGCTCACCGCGAAGTGCACCAAAGCACCCCCGGGAAACTCCAGTAAAGGTTCTGCTGACTTACCTTTCGGGCGAGGATCACGGTCAAAACGATACTGATCTACCGCGTCCTCTACGCTCTGTGTGAAGTCGCTCTTTAGCTCCACTGTGGCAACAGGAATGCCGTTCAGGAACAGAACTAAGTCGATGGCGTTTTCGTTATGTATGGAGTAGCGAACCTGCCGGACCACACGCAGGCGGTTGCTAGCGTACTTTGCTTGCAAGTCTGGGTTCATCGCCAGTGCAGGTTTAAACTGCGCCAACTGGAGTGGCTGGCGCAGGCCGATCAACTCGATTCCGTGGCGCAGCACATCCAACGTGCCCCGTTCATCGAGTTGCTTGCGAATCCGATCGAGTAAAGTAGCCTCCGATGCGGAACCGTAGTTCTTAACAAGTGCCTCCCAGGCCATCGACTGGGTTGACTCAACCCAAGAACGTAGGTCTTCTGGGAACAGAGCACGTACACGGTCATAGCGTTGCGTATCATCTTCTGCGTAGAGCCAACCGTGCGCTGAGAGATAATCGCAGATATCGTTTTCGAATTCTACCTCCTTGTGAAGACTCATGCCATCACCCCTTCAGCAACAAGTCCGCAAACTTTTATCTTGCCAGTCACGGCAGCCGAGATTAGTGCGATGCGACGTTCTCTAAGTAGTTCTACAGCGTTTTCTGCTTCCACCATCAAAGAATCAAACTTTTGGGTCTCAATACGGATGTATTCCGCTATGGAAAGCTGTTCTTGAATCGGAGGAAAAGGAATCCAAAGATTCCTGATAACATCTACAGAAAGCCCAGGTTGTGCAGCCGAAATTGAGTACTGATTAAGATTCATTGCACGTAGCAGTTCACCAAGCCACAAGGTTTCGATCGGTATCAGAGGAGATACCACTATGGCGTGCTCAGATGCCCAGAACTGCCCGTTTGCGTAGTTGATGTTTCCACACAACGCTCCCTGCCTACCAATTAAAACAAACGTACCTTCGTGAGTGTAGGCCTCTGCATAACCCCTTAGCCCATTGCCGCCGAATACTGGATATTGACCCTGATCTTCAATTCTATCAGATGTAATGGACTCACCACTTTTTAGCTTGGTAATTCGCTTCAAAGAACTGACTTCCCAATGCTCCGGGACCTGTTCCAACCACTCGATACTCGAATCCTTCATCGGCACAGCGGGATCGATTCCCTTGGTAACTGCTTGAGAGATGACTACCTGCCGCTTTTCCTTGAGCAGTGCAAGCAGCTTTTCCTGCTCCTTCACAAGAGCATCGATCTTGATGGTTTCATGATCTAGAAAGTCAACGATGGTAATTTGCTCATTATAAGGAGGAAGACATGTTTTCATCGATAAAAAGGTGTTAGGGTAGAGGCGAAGCCTCGACTCCCAAACACCCGTCGAGTTAGCTTCAATAACACGAACATGGTTCGGGATCCGAGATAAATAGTCATAGTACCTCGGGTGCAATTTGGTAAAGTTTCTTGGACGATACACATTGTACGACGGACTTACCACTCCATCTATTGCGGTTATACCGAGTGCACCCATCCAGGCCCACATTGTGTTAATTACTAGGTCTCCTTCGCTACAGCACTTGTACCCTTTCAGCGTTTCAGCAAGAAACATATTGACGTTCTTCTCAGAGCGCCTTGTGACACCCGTTAGATGTGAAACGCTTAGAAGCTCCGCATCATCTTTCTCGTTTCGTATATCAATCTCAGCGAACAGGTTCTTGTTACGGACCACTTCCCAGTGTTTAGGAATTGTACCTAACCAGTCCACACCACTATCCTTGTACTGGCTATACCGTGAAGCACTCATGCCCTCAACCCCTCCAGCATCTCCTTGATGCGTTCGGTTACAGCCATCAACTCCACATCAATCTCCTCCAACGGGCGTGGGGGCTGGAACACGTAAAAGTACCGATTGAATGGGATCTCGTATCCTGCCTTGGTCTTGTCGTGATCGATCCACGCATCCGGCACATAGGGCAACACTTCACGCTTGAAATATGTTTCTATGTCCCGCCCTAGCGGCACGTCTTCGTTGTCACGCAGGCTAGGGTCGGGCAGCGGTTTGCCTTTGAGCTTGCCTTTTTGCCCTAGGACAATGTTGCCCTGCTCGTCGCGAAGAGGACGTTCAACCGTGATCGTTCGGTAACCAAAGTCAATGTTTCGGAAGATCCGGCTGATCGGTTTCCCGTCCGTCCCAGCGTCCGCAAAACTCCCAAAGAGTCGCGTGATCTCTGCGATGTGTTCGTCCCGGAGCTCCTTTCGCTTGCTTCCGAGAGACTTTCGCATCTTCTGCCACATGTCGCTCGCGTCAATCAGTTGTACCTTGCCCTTCCGGTGCTCTGGCTTACGGTTCGAGACAATCCATATGAAGGTCGAGATACCCGTGTTGTAAAACATGTCGGTCGGTAACGCGACGATGGCCTCAAGCAGGTCATTCTCAATCACGTAGCGGCGAATCTCGCTCTCCCCGCTACCAGCGCCGCCAGTGAACAGCGGTGAGCCGTTCAGTACAATTCCGAGTCGGCTGCCCCCTTCGCTCACTGGGCGCATCTTGGAGATCAAATGCAGCAAAAACAGCATGGAACCGTCTGAAACACGCGGCAGACCGGATCCGAAACGTCCGTTGAAACCTTGTTGCTCATGCTCCTGGCGCACTTCCTTCTCGACTTTCTTCCATTCCACGCCAAACGGGGGATTCGAGAGCATGTAGTCAAAGTGACGATCCGAATGACCATCTTCTGACAGGGTGTTGCCAAAAACGATGTTGGCAACATCCTGACCCTTGATCAACATGTCCGCCTTACAGATCGCGTACGATTCAGGGTTCAACTCTTGGCCGAACATTGTAAGCCTAGCTTCTGGGTTGTGTTCAGCCAAGTACTCTCCCGCGACTGACAGCATCCCGCCCGTACCTGCAGCCGGATCGTAGATGGTGCGCACCACACCAGGCTTTGAAAGTATGTCGTCATCTTCAATGAATATCAGGTTGACCATCATCCGGATAACTTCGCGCGGGGTGAAGTGCTCCCCGGCGGTCTCGTTGGACAGTTCGGCGAACTTGCGGATCAACTCCTCGAACACGAGACCCATCTGGTAGTTGTCAACGGACTCCGGGTGCAGGTCAATGTTGGCGAACTTTTCGGTCACCTGATACAGGAGGCCAGCTTTGTGGAGACGCTCAATCTGTGTATGAAACTCGAAGCTATCGAAGATGTCACGGACCGCAGGCGAAAAGGTCTGAATGTAGCTGTAGAGATTCTCCCGGATGTGGTCCTGATCGCCCATCAGCTTTTTCATGTCTAGCGGAGAGGTGTTGTAGAAGCTCTGTTTCGACTCACGGATGAGGAACGGCTCGGGATTGATGCCCATCGCCTGCTTCTCTTCGTATTGTGCCAACACCACTGACTTGGTTTCCTCTAAGACACAGTCTAGTCGACGCAGTACTGTAAACGGCAGAATCACTTTGCCGTAATCGGCCTGTTTATAATCTCCACGGAGTAGGTCCGCTACGGACCAGATGAAAGCGGAAAGGTTTTGCTGGTTCATTTCTTTTTCCCCTTGATCTTATGTATTAACGTTGTTTTGGAAGACAGGATCTTTGCGGAGACTCAGTAACGCAAGGTGCCTTTTACAATATAACTACTTCCACGCGAAACAGAAAAACCCTGCCTACTGAGCAGGGTTGAGTGTTAATCCAGCAGAATAGTTTCGACTAAGACCGCTTCTTCGACTGCGACTCCCATTCAAAGACAGAGATCTCGCATCGAATTTCCAATCGACCGAGAGAGCGCGCACTGGAAACTGAGATCGACAGCAGCCGACAGGATTCTCCAACAGACCAGCATCCAGTGTTGACCAGTACGTCCGAATGCGCGTCAGCCTGCCCATCGGACGACTGTCACCCGCCCGTTCGACAGCATTCCCCACACGCGTCCGCCGTCACCTGGAAACCCGGCCTATCCTGTTCCCCACAGGTACAGCGCCTGCGATCGTCGCATCCGCGCCCACTGCCGCATCATGGCCTCCCAAATCCTCGGAAACCCTTACGTAGCGCAGGTCAGCGCCACAGCAGCGCCCGCATTTCTGCTGCAAGCGGAGGGCCAGCCCTCCCAAGGCGTGATCCTCATGGCAAACCCCAATGACCCGATAGCATACGCCGAAACAGCGGCATCGGCAGCAAGCGTTTCTTTCACCATGGCGGGAACTGACACCCTGACTGCCCTCGCCATTACGCCCGTCGGGTCATCAGGTTCCGGTTCGCAAGCCTTGCTGGATGCAGGTACCGACTTCACCCAAAGTGGCTCCGTAGTGACCTTGACGAGTTCCGGCATGACCAAGCTCAACGCCGCGCTGCCTTCGACGCCGCCACAGGCGACCACGGGAACTCCGATCACACTGAACCCCACGTTTCTCGACGGAGCCGGAAATTCCGTGCAACTTCCGGCTGACGCCACACTCACCTACGAAATGGTCGCCCCATCTGGAGTAAGCAATCAGCAATGGAGCGTCACAGGGAACACCCTCACTGCCACGGCTGCTGGGACCTACATCTTGACGCCCACGGTCAAGGAACTGGGCGAAACCATCCAGGGAAACCCTTTGTCGATCACGATCAGCGCTAGCACGCCAAGCGCCACCAAGGGCCAAAAGTGGTGACGATCCAGCCCGCACAATCTGGCGGCACGGCAACAGCGGCGACTCTGAGCAACTCTCCCCAAGCGACGAACCACACGCTTACCCTGCAAGCCCTGGACAGCACTGGAACCGCCATCCCAGACGCAGACGTCACGTGGACCTCGTCCACTCAGGCTGTTGCTTCTGTCAGTCAAAGCGGACTCGTGACCGGAACTGCCCCCGGCTCTACCACAATCACCGCGCAAAGCGGCGGGGCTACTGCGACCTACGCGATCACAGTCGTGCAGAGCATCTGGCAGCCCTTTTCCGTGCCAAGCGGAACGAACACGCTGGCGGTGGCGCCTGACGAATCTCTTTACGCGGGCGTCGGGTCTTTGGATGCCTTTTCCGACAACTTTGCCAACCAAGCAGTCGATCAATCGCCATCGCGGAAAGTGCGCCCTGTGCAAGAAACACAAACTTGTCAACCGACTATCTGACGGCATTCAAACCAAAACGGAAGTGTCGGTTCATCCGCGGGTACCCGAAGGGAAAGGAACCGACGCCTGGTATTGGGAAGGCAACGTCCAGGCTCGGGTGGTATCTTACCTTGTGTACGCCGGATACGCCGTACGAAACGTCGCAAACACAGCGTCACGTGAAGTGGGAAAGGACATTGTGGCTGTCTCACCTGACGGAAGGGAACTTTGGGTCAGCGCAAAAGGTTACCCCGAAAAGAGCAGGAACGTGCAAGCCCGCCACTGGTTCTCTGGAGCCCTTTTCGACCTTGTGTTGTACCGAGGGGAATCCACTGATGCAAAGCTCGCTTTAGCGCTCCCTGACGGCTTTGCGACTTACGCAAATTTCCTGCCGCGCGTTGATTGGCTCAAGAAGGCGATGAATTTTGAAGTGTTTTGCGTGTCTGAAGACGGCAGTGTGCGGGTAGAGCAGGAAGTGGAATGGAAATGACCGTGTTCCCCTCGTATTCCACGCCTTCCCCGCCTCGCGAACCGAAATTCCCAAAAAAACTTGCCGTTACTTATGATAGGGCGCACCCGTTTGAATACGAAACGCCCGATAGATCTGCTCAAGCAGAATGACTCGCATCAACTGGTGAGGAAACGTGAAATCGGAAAATGACAGCGTGAGATCGGCCCGCTCAAGCACGGAGGGCGCGAGACCTCGCGATCCGCCGATCACAAAGACATACCTGCCATACCCTCGCGCGGACATGAGGCCCAGATATTCGGAAAAGTGCTGCGATGTCATCTTCTTGCCCCGTGAATCCAGAGCGATCACGTGGTCCCGTTCGCGAAGTTTCGCCAGCAGACGCCCGGCTTCCGTCTCCCTTATGCGCTCCGCCGCGCCCTGGTCAGGTTCATCCTGTACTGCTTCCACAAGACAGGAAGCGTGAGCAAGGAGCCTCTTACGATACTCCTCCTCCGCTTCCCGCCAATACCTTTCCTTTAGCTTGCCGACGGTCAAAATCACAATCTGCAAAATGCTGCCCCTTCACTGATCACTGTTATGGAAATGTGAATCCGTTCGATCCGCCGCTGCCACTCCCACTGCCGCTTGGCGGTGAACTGTGCACAGAAGGGGTGGTTTGAGGCGGCGGCAATTCCCCGAGTTTAAGGTGCAAGGTGAGTTTTTGCTGATCCCGATACACAGTCAGATTGACATATTGCCCCGGTTGATAACTTTTCCACAACACGGACCTCAGTGAAGTGATTCCTGAGATTTTTTGCCCATTGACCGCCACGATTACATCCCCGTGTTCAAGGCCGCCCAGCCGTGCGTCGGCGCTCACAACCTTGACAACCCACACACCATAATTGACCGGTACGTTTGGTTGGTATTCCGCCGGAACCGCCGACAACGACTCACCTTCAATGCCTAGCGCCGGGTGGATGGCATGCCCCGTGGCCAGGATCTGGTCTACGATTGTCCTGACCTCATTGATGGGGATGGCAAAACCCATGCCTTCAAAACCCTGCGCCACGATTTTTGAGTTATTGATCCCGATGACCTGGCCCATGATATTACACAGGGGTCCGCCGCTATTGCCCGGATTGATGGCGGCATCTGTCTGCAATTCGGTCTGCTGTCCAATAACACTCCCTGTCGCTTCGTCAATGACTGGCATGGTGCGTTGAGTGGCGCTGATTACCCCTGAAGTGACAGTATCCGCAAAATCGAGACCAGCCGGGTTGCCGATGGCGATGGCCGGTTCCCCTGCCTGAAGCGTTGACGAGTTGCCGAATTGTGCTACATCCTGCGCAGTCACATAGGAAGAGGGAATTTTCAACACGGCCAGGTCGGTGTAGGGATCATAGCCGATAACACTCGCATACACGTGATACTTTTTATGTATCACCACTTCGACTTTTGATGCGCCCTGCACGACGTGATAGTTCGTGACGATGTAACCATGATGGCTGAATATCACACCAGAGCCGACGCCTTCCTCCTGCAGTGTGTACCCATTGGCGCCGTTGTTTGGAAGCATTTGAAAGTTGATGACACCCACTACGGACGGCCTGACTTTTTTCACGGCCTGAACGACCGCGTTATTGATCTGCACCGTGACAGGCTGCAGTGCCCGATAACTCGTATTCGAGAGATTTGGATTCGTCAACACAGGCAGCTGCACGAGATTATTCTGAAGCATGATCGGTGCCGCGACTATCGTGAACGCCGACCCGATCAGGGCTGACACCACAACCACTGTCACCCAGCGGAGAAAAGAGTTGGATCCCGGGCTGCGTTTCTTCGTACTGCGATACTGCCCGTCGTCGTAATATCCCATCTTGGTTCCCCCTCTGTAGTTAACCCGGTGCTATTAACCCGATTTATAGTCATTATACCCAAGCCAGCGCGGTAGGTTTCGTTGGACTTGTACGCGCAACCGCAATCTGCTCGTGAATGCGCGACGACATCCTGAGAAGCGCCTGACTCACAGCAGCGTTTGCCAATTCGGGACGATTGTTCTCCTGGCTCAAATGCGCCAGATATACAGACGTCGTATCTTCAGTGAGAACATCGCACAGGAACTCGCTCGCGCTGTCATTGGAGAGATGTCCTTTGTCCCCCAGTATTCGCCGTTTTAAATGCCAGGGGTACGATCCGACCCGCAACATTTCAACGTCGTGATTAGTCTCCAGTATATATGTATGCGCGCCTTTGACCACATCCCTGATTGCGGCGCTCGCGTATCCCAGATCCGTCGCCAGGACGAGCTTCTGACCGCCCGCATACAGACAGAATCCCAGCGGTTCTTCTGCATCGTGCGACAGCGGAAAGGGCTCCAGGACAAGTTCGCCGAGCGTGATCGGAGTCGCGGCCCGCACGGTGCGGTGGACTACTGTTGACTCATCCCGCCAAAAGCGTTGCAGATGCGTCCACGTGCCTTCCGATGTGTAGATTGGCAAACTGTGGCGCCGAGTCAGCGCTGGCAGGCCTCTAACGTGGTCGCTATGCTCATGAGTCACGATGATGGCGTCAAGAGTCTCCATCCCTACGGCAATCTCATCCAATGCCGCGCGCAACTGCCTGATACCAATGCCTGCATCAATCAAAACTCTCGTCTTGCCCGCTTCCACATAGACGGCATTGCCTGTACTCCCGCTGGCCAGTACACTGCAACGCATCCCTTCCTGGTTCAACTCGCTCCCACCCCAGTTTCTGCTGTGAATGCGTTAATCTCAAACACACTTCGACTGCTGTCAACCTGCCAGACCGGCGCCACATACCAAGTGTGTCCCTGCACCATGCGTGAATCATAGCCGAGTCTTACGCTCTGGATTGTATTATCCATGTTTATATGCGCTTTGTCCACGAATACAGCCAAAGCCAGGAGCGCGCTGGCTGCCCCAATGACAGATCTCTGATCCAGAGAACCAGTGATTTCAAGATCAGTCTGAAAATACCCAGTGATCCGGTCGTGTTGCATGTATACACGAAGCGGCGCCGAAAAGATGGGATACCCATCAAAAACCTCTGCGAAACTGGCAACCCCTTTCCCTCCACTCATTTTCCACGATAACATCCCGTAGGTTCCATAATTGACCACATGCTTGGCCAGCCACTTGCGGACAAACGCGAGGCCATCCCGACCACGAGGTACCAGGGGTTGATAACGCGTGGCTATGATCAGCCGATACTGACCGTGTTCATTCATTACAAACCGGCCCTCGCTGGTTATCACTTCGCTGGATCCGCGCGAGTACTCTGACGCCTGTTGCGGTTTGATATCGAGGGCCGTCGCCGCCGCCGTAAGAAACAATCCGGGATTCGTCTGAACCCGCAGGAGAAACATAGTGGGCTGGGCCTGTGGCACGCTGGCTTTCATAGTGATATTGTGCGCTGAGAACGTTCTTTGCAAGTTCGCTACCTGATCGGCATAAGGTTCCGCATAGATGGATACGGATTGCTGCAGCCCCTGCCACTGATAACCCAAAAACAGATTGAGAAGGAGAAAAACAATAATCAGAAGTGTCTTGACCCTCCCAAAGTCCACAGTCTACATCCCCGTTCCGAAGAATGGTTTTCCGGTGCGCGCATCCAAGTAGAGTGATGGTCGCCCCCGAAACTTCAGCAGATACACCGGCACACACTCCACCGTCGACTCAGTGATGGCGACTGTGCCATAGCCGAGAGTGATATTCGTTACTCCTCGCAGTGTCTTCTGGCCGACGGCAGCAATCAATTGCGTACCCGACAGAATTCGCTGCCGCACTTGGCTAAGTTCCATGCCAAGGTATGGGAGGTTTCGATTCAGCCAGATCACAACGCCGTTCTGTAGTCGTACGGAAATCCGATCCAGCGAGCCAAATAAAGGCCAGCCATCGATCATATCCGAAAATTCCAGCTCAGTCTCAGAACTTGAAGTGAGCTGTCGCATTCCCTGCAGAACATCACTGCCGACGAATCCGCCGTGACTGTCGATGAAAGGAACTGTGGTCAGGAGTGATTGAGCCATCGACTGCTGAAAACCCTTCACCGGGCTGCTGGGCGAGCGATACGTCAGAACGTTCCCAAAAGGGCCGTCTTGTACGCGCACACCACGTGTTCCATCGGAATAGAAAGTTGAACGTTTAGACCCCCGCACATTTTGAATGAGCGATGGATCGACGAAGTAGGAGTCAATGATGTGTGACGCGACAGGCTGCGCCAGGGTCCACGTATCAACCCGCATCATGATCCCCGCGTAAGGTAAATGCAATAACGCGTGATTCACGGGGATTTGCTCATAGGGCACCGCCTGATCATTGGGAGTCATGTCCGCAAACAGCGAGTGAGGCACATTGTCCAGCACCTCATGATAGACGCCTCCGACTGTCGCAAAGGACACGATACAGCTTGCCGCTTTCGAACCGGGAGTCACATAGATGGGGCCAAAAGCTGGGATATTGGGCAGATTGCCGTGTACAGGCATCGCGAGCGCCCACAATGATCCATCATATAAGAGATTGCCATAATTGAACACCAGATAAGGCCCGCTGGAAGGTATCGGGGATATATTCCCCTCCGTTCCTTTCTTCAACACGCCCGACGCGAAGCGACTCTGTTTCAGAGCCGCGACGATTTGTGCTGCTGTGGCGCTGGTTCCGCCCAACCTGAACAATTCGTTCGCCCGAGTCCAAATCCCGATTGACTGAGGCAACACAAAATCTCCAGCCTCCTGACGTCGGCCATACAACGGGCTGGAGAAAAATGTAGGTCTGTCAATCGTCACCTGCCCTGACGTTCCGGTCCAGAGCAGAGTTGACAGCACCACACTGGCGCAGACAAGGACTGCCAAGGCAACCGTCTTGACTGGTTCAACAACTCGAGGCATCGCCAAATGTTTCTTCACAGGAACCCTTCGCCTCCTTCAACGGGAAGAGAAATGCGCACGGTGGTTCCCTCTCCAACGCGGCTCTCCACGACAATCTCTCCCCCATGCGCCCTCACAATCTCCTGTGCAATCGACAGGCCAAGCCCTGTGCCGCCAAGGTGACGCGATCGAGCTTTATCGACCCTGTAAAAGCGATCGAAAATATTCGGCAATTCCTGAACCGCAATCCCCGATCCATTGTCCTGTAACCGGAAAGTCACCTGCCGCGCGTCTCGATCGACCGAGGCAGTCACCGTAATAACCCCATGTTTAGGCGTGTATTTCAGGGAATTTGACACAACATTATCCAGAACCTGATCAAACCTGTCCCGATCGATGTTCACCACCGCGCGATCTGGCGCATTCACCACAAACTGCACCTCAGCCTCAAACGCCAGCAGCGCAAAACGCTCAGCCAGACCATTGATCACTTCCTGAATCGACACTGATTCACGACGCAAACGTTCATATCCGGCGTCAAACCTTGAGAGTTGCAATAAATCCCGAATCAATCGGATCATCCGGTTGGTTTCGCGATCCATGACCTGAAGAAAGTGCAGGGCCAGATCTTTATCCTGATACGCCCCTTCAAGCAAAGCTTCTACGTAACTCTTGATTGTGGTAAGCGGCGTGCGCAGTTCATGGGATACATCCGCTACAAAACGCTTGCGGGCGGCCTCGAGTCGCGTTTCCTCCGTTACGTCTCGCATAACCAGAACCTGTCCGCCCTGGCTATCCACCGCTCTACGGTCTAACGCCATACCGGCGTTGGCCTCTGATCGTTCACGATCCAAGGCCATCACGGAGACCGAGAGGTATTTGCCCCCCACTTCAACCAATTGATGGTCGCCGGCGGCAAACGTTCCCGGCAATACTTCCGATAGCTGATGTCCGATGACAGGATGGGCGGCGCGAAGCAACTGCGACGCGGCGGGGTTGATCAGGAGAATATCGTTCATCGGGCTTGTTGCGATCACGCCGTCGCTCATGGTCGACATGACTGCCTGCAATCGTCTCTTTTCTCGCTCCGTGCTGCGCATGGCCTGCTTCAATCGGCGCGTGAGCATGTTAAACGTGGACGCCAATTCGCCAATTTCATCATTTGAATAAATATCGACAACCTGATCAAAATCCCCGCCCGCCAAGGCCCTGGCCGTTCTGGTAATCGCTGTGATGGGGCCTGTGATGGTCCTCGCGATAATCGCCGCCAACAGCGCTGTCAAACCAAGAGCAATGAGGGTGCCTGTAGCAAAAATGATAATGATGCGGGATATGGATTGATACACGCCATTCATGGGAGCGACAATTTCAACCGCCCCTCTGACGCGGTTCCGATAGCGGACCGGAACAGCGAGATACAGGTAACGCTGGCGAGTTCGCGGATCGAGCGCGATCTGTTGTGTTTGCAGACCCAGCAGGGCTTCGGTAACTTCCGGGTCGACGCGTTTTTGCCCGACGATAAACGGATTGGCCGATGTTCCGACGACGTTGCCATCCTTGTCAAGGACGTAGACACTCGCGTTGGCCAACTCAGAGAACGGTTGCAATACATTGAGCAGATTGGGTTCCTTGCCAGTCGGATCACTCATCGGCAGACTGACGAGATTGGCGAGAAACAGCGCTTCATGCGCAATCGTTTTTGTATAATTATTGATAAAATAGTTGTTCAGAGATTGAATAAAATACCCGCCGATCAATTGCATGGCGAACAGGATCAAAAGGAGATAGACCGCCATGAGTTTATAGCGCACACTTTGGAACATCGTCCGAACCCCTAACCGCGCCGGAAGAGATAGCCCGCTCCGCGTCTGGTCAAGATGTAGGCGGGGTTGCCCGGATCCTCTTCCAACTTTTCGCGCAGGCGGCGGATAGTTACGTCCACAGTTCGTTCATCTCCAAAATAGTCATAACCCCACACATCCTGGAGCAGTTGTTCCCGCGAATACACAATGCCGGGATGCTTCGCCATGTAAAAGAGAAGTTCAAATTCGCGATGGGTCAAAATAACCTCTACCCCTGCTCGAAATACCTGAATGGTCTTTGGATCGATGATCAGATCCCCGACCTGCAGTTGTTCCCGTTTCCCAGCCTCCACATCTTCCGCCAATGCGAGTTGCCGACGCAGGTTCGCTTTCACGCGCGCGAGCAGTTCACGGGCGCTAAATGGCTTGGTCACGTAGTCATCCGCACCGAGTTCGAGACCGAGAACCTTATCCAATTCCGCGTCGCGGGCTGTCAGGATAATGATGGGCACCGAGGAAAATTGACGCACCTCTTTGCACACCTCGAAGCCATCTTTCTTTGGCAGCATGAGATCCAGCAAAATCAGGTCAACGGCCGTCGGTGAATGATTGACAAAGGCTACGGCCGCCTCTCCATCGGGAGCAACACTTACTGAGTATCCCGCCTTCTCCAACTGAAAGCGCAAGATCTCTGCGATCGGCTCTTCATCATCAACGACCAGGATGTGTTGCATGACAGATCTCTCCTATCCAAACTATTGCGATATCGTCATTATATCAGGACTGACCCATCTGCGTCACAGAGAACTGTCCAGGGGAATCCCTTCAAATCCATACACCAGAGGTTGCTGTACGGCGCCGAGGCGCTACTGGTAGGGGTGGCTCTAGGAATCGCGGGGGTGGATGTGGGGATCTGTCCCTTAGCCAAACAGCCGGGCACATTGATTGCGCAGATGAATATGCACCCCGATACAGCGTATCGGGGTGCAAGCGCCAGGGCATGGCACGGCGCCGATTCTCAATAATTGTACTTTTTCATGCGATCCATGATTGCGAGCGCCTTCTTCTCCAGGCACCTAAAACACAGCTTGTCCTGATGTTCCTGCAGTGGTACGCCGCACTCGACGCAGACCCGTCTTCCGTTGACCACTTGTGGTTTGCGTTTAAATAACTGTTTGAACATCTGAACCCCCACCAACCCGTTCGATTGACAATACAAACCATTATCTTGATGATTATACCAAATAACCGCACGTGTCTTCTAGTCTATTGGATCACATAATCACATTATTTTTTTTGATCGGGAAGGGCGTCTCAAATCAACGCTACAGAACAGCGCGAATCCACTCATCGCGGACGAAAGCTACCGTGTCGACATACGCCTGACGAGGTAGCGGATCAGCACTGCGACTGCACTGAACCAGGGACTTTGAGTTCAGGTAGTAGGCCTTTGTCACAGGGCCCCCGTATCCGTACTGCTGGCCTGCAGTGAAATAGTCGTCGTATCTGGAGAGCGCTGTCTGGGCATGCGCTGAACTGTTCCTGTTTGTGATGTCCCAGTGCAGTTCGATTTCCACCCCCATCTGATAAAACTGAGCCATGTCACTGACAGATCGCAACCGTTGTCGTGCGTCTATATTCCAGTTAAACGAGACGTTAGGCTGGATCATCACTGCGTCAAACCCTAATTGCCGTGCTACGGTCACCCCAACCGCTCCATAAAACGGAATCCAGTAGAAACGAAGCCCTTCGGCGTGAACATCGGCCGCTATCTGCTCGATGAGCCATGGATCGTAGGGATCATTGACGTTGACTGACTCGGGTCTCCAGTAGAATCCCGCGAGCTGGAGATGTTTCAAATTGGTCTGGCGCCATCGCTTTAGCTCCTGCTGCATGATCCACCGAAGAGCTTCCAATTTGTTGACAACCGCAGATTCAAAGCCGACATCGCCAGGATTCATGTTTAGAGACTCCGTTCCCGCAGCAATCGAACCAAAGTCGGCAGGGCCTGCAATCGTCGACGGAAGTGTTAGTACAACTTTCTCCTGGAAGTATGGATCAGCGAAGGTCTGTTTCAGTTGCCCTACGGTCTGATCGAGAGCGTCCAGGTTGACGCGGGGAGAAAACAGCTCATGCAGCCAGGCTGACCAAGCGGCGGCGCTGGTCGGCATCTTCCCATAGGGGCCAAAAAGGGTGGCGTCAAACAGCCATCGAACGGGCTGACCATCGTCTCCGATCTGCGCAATCATGGGTGTAAAATCCTCTGCGGTCCACGTTCCGAGCGAATCGCCGGAGCCCGTGTACACGAGTTGCATATGGTTGACGCCGCCGCTCACCGGATGTCCACTAGTCAGATAACCCGATGCTGACGGAACGTCCTGGCTGGGCGGCGCAATGGAAAGGGCGTCACCCTTTTCAGCGCCATCGACCGGAAGGGGGTGGGAGGTTCGCGTGTCCGAGAAATCGACGATGACTGCGGAAGCGGAACTGTCAGTGGAACTTGCTGTTGCACCGGAGGGTCTGGCGGGAGCATGGCGTATCCCGAGGACCCCGCCTGCGTTCGGAGAATGGGGATCAACGAGGTAGTTGACGCCCATCAGTTCTGTCAACCCGACACCCGGCAGCGGGTCGGCGTCGGGATCTGAACCAACGTATCCGTACACGTAACACTCATCCATGAACGCGTATACTTTGGCCGTAAACTGCACCCGCATGTACTGCGCATTACCGTGCATCTCCGTGGAAAAGACCTGGATTTGCGGCGTCTCCGCGCCCCGTCTCGACTGATCGCCGCATGCCCCCACTACGTGCCAACGCGCGCCGTCTACAGATGCGTAGAAACGAACTGCGTCAGGAAACTGGATGCCAGCTCGCAGGTTTTGCAAAAACCGCAACTCCACCGAACGCACATCCTGAGCCTGACCGAGATCGATCACTATGCTGCGTCCATACTGGCGAAGCAAACCCATCCAACCTGGGTCCTTCACGTTCAGATCGCCCGTATGGCCATCGGTAAGCTGTCCGGTGTCGGGGTATTGTTGCTGCTCCGTCTGGCTGAACAGCGCATCCGGCCACTGGGCGCCAATGGTATAGGGCCTGCCCAGCGCAAGATTCCGGAGACGCGGGGAGCGCCATCCTATGCGCACTTCACACACACCCTCCTGATTAACATCGCTCCGTTTCCGAGAAAGGAATTATTTGCAGTATACTGCACTTCACATGTGGCGTACATACGCTTCCCGTCTCCCTGCAGACATTCACGCGTCCGGGTCCAGTTCGTGCTGCCGACCCTGAAACGAACGCTCAACACACTGTCGCAATCCCCGACTGGCGTTTTGCGGGTTTACGGCGCTCAAAACCGCCGATACGACTGCGACCCCATCGGCGCCCGCCTCCAGAACAGCGGCAGCGTTTCCCTGGTCAATACCGCCAATACCGACGATCGGGATCTTGACTGCCCTCGCGATTTGACGCAATTCATCCAAACTCGAGGCATCCGCGTCCGGTTTGGAGCGAGTGGCAAATAGCGCCCCCACCCCCAGATAATCAGCCCCTTCGTCCTCTGCCGCGAGCGCCTCCCGCACATTGGAGGCGGAGACGCCGATGATTTTGTGGGGAACCAGACGCCGGACATCACGACAGGAAATATCGTCCTGACCCACATGCACAGCGTCGGCGTCTACCAAGAGCGCGATATCCACGCGGTCATTGACGACAAACAGCACGCCCGCTTGCGCGGTTATCCGTTTGACTGCACGTCCAATCTCCACAAATCTGCGGCCCAAGTCCCCTTTGCGACGCAGCTGCACAGCCGTTGCACCACCAGCTATCGCCTCAGCCAAAACGGTCTCCAGGCTCTGGACGTTCTGACGTTCATCGGTCACCACGTACAGGCGCAGACTGTTGCGCAGCCATTCGTTGGTTTTTCCAGTGGTCGTCACTCTCTCACACCTCCAAAAGATCCACGCGTGCAACTCGATCCGCCGGAGCGTAAGCCATGACCGGGTAAACGCCAATGGCGAGCAGAGCATTGGCGACCACATTGGTTACCATCACATTCGTGATGTTGTGGACGAGCGGCCTCTGTTTACGCACCTGTTCCAACCAATGCGAGACAGGTTCTGCAATACCCATGCCTGCGCATCTCCCTTAAATCTTTTCTGATCTCTGTCACACCTCTTGTCGCACCCATTCCCCATGAAGTCTGCGATACATGCCGCCGGGTTTGATTCCACTGGCCCGCCTCACTGCCACGGAGTGATCCGTCGGACCGTGCCCCGCGCCTATGTCCCAATGAGCGGCGGCTGCGACCGCATCGGATACGTACGCCTTGGCAGATGCGACGGCGTCCAGAACGTCCATCCCATTAGCCAGACAGGCAGTGATCGCCGCCGAAAATGTGCACCCCGTGCCGTGAGTCTTGCGACTCTCTACGCGCGGTGCATGAAAGGTCGTAAATAACTGCCCGTCAAACACGAGGTCCACAACATCCGCTGGTACACCTCCAGGGACATTGTTGGTCGCGTCATCGCCGTACTCCGGAACATGTCCACCCTTTATGACAACTACACGAGGTCCCATGCGCGCTATGTCTTGGGCTGCCCGCAGGCGATCATTCCAGGAACGCAGAGGATATCCACAAAGAATTTCCGCCTCAGGCAAATTGGGCGTAACGACTGTCGCAATCTTGAATACTTGCGATTTGAACAGGCCGATCGCATCCCTGTCAAGGAGAGACTCGCCACCTTTGGCCACCATGACCGGATCTACGACAACATTCCGCGCGCCATACTCTTCCAGAGCGACGACTACAGCGCGCGTGACTTCGGCATTGCCGAGCATCCCTGTTTTAACCGCGTGCGCCCCGATGTCCTCCATCACCGACCTCAATTGCAGCGTGACAAATTCGGGCGCAACCTCGTACACACCCTGAACTCCTACGGTGTTTTGCGCTGTCACCGATGTCAAACAGGCGGCGCCAAAGACCTCGAAAGCAGCAAACGTCTTAAGATCTGCCTGAATGCCCGCTCCACCGCCGCTGTCAGATCCAGCCACGGTCAACGCGCGCACCACCTCGTGCCGATCCGTCAACCGCACAGCAATTTCTCCTTTCACATGGCGCGCCTGCGCACGCCCCATCATGCGGGTCTATTCTACTGGCGTCAAGCAAATTTCAAGCAAAAATCCGTAGTGTACATCAACAGCCGATGGGCCCCTTTCATGTACATACTGCCAACACTCAGAATTGAGAAAGGCGGATTTCACAATGCTCTTTTCCGCCAACCGCTACATAGGTCGCACTATGAAGATTGGCGCATCGGCGCTCATTATCGGCGGGGCTGTCACGGCGTATACCGTCAATGACCGCCTCCCGCCAAGCGCCATGGCCAAACAGACGGTTGCGCCAAAGTCCGTGTACGTTCAGACAGCAACCGCAAAAGTGGGAACTATCCAGCAAACCGTTCCGCTGTCTGGCTACGTCGTCAGTCCGCAAATGGTGAATCTAGCTTCCAGAGTAACCGGGGTATTGCAGTCCGTCAATGTTTCGGTCGGCCAGAAAGTGACGCAGGGTCAAGTGCTGGCGCAACTGAACGCTGCGTCCGAACAGGCTCAGTTGCAGATCGCACAGGGAACACTGGCAGGAGCCGAAGGAAAATTGTCGCAGGGAGAACAGCCTGCGAATCCCGTCAGTCTCTCGATTGCCAGGGATGCGGTCGCACTGACGCAAGAAAAATTGCGGGCCATTGACGCTGGCCCTCTGCCCGCAAAGATCGCCCAAGCGCGCGCGGCGGTCGCCGCCAATGCCAGCGCCCTCGCGCAACTCAAGCAACAGGCGGTTTTGGTTGGCTCCGCCCATGGTCCGCAAGCTATTGCCTTGCGAGATGCGCGCGACGCCCTCCGGAGCCTCTCAACCGCCAGGAGTCCGCTGGCCCTCGCTGTCAACAATGCAACACTGGCTTTGCACAGCCTGACATCTGGCGCCGCGCCTCAAAACGTTGCCGTGACCACGCAGCAGCAGACCGTCAACGCCAATAACGCCAACCTGCAGGCAGCCAAAAACGCGTTGTCTCTTATACAGTCCAACAGCAGCGCTCCTGGTACGACAGTCGCCAATGACCAAACAGCGCTCAAAGAAGCGCAACAGAATGTCCTGTCGCTGCAACAGCAATTTCAGCAGGCCACTGCTGGCGCTACCGTCACCGCCACTACAAAAGAGGCGATCCAGGTGGCGCAAAATAACGTGACGTACGTACAAAGCCCCACCAGCCCGCAGGGTACTGCCGTGAACAATGATGAACAGTCGCTCACAACCGCACAGGCCAATCTGGCGGCGCTGCAGTTCCAGGTGCAGCAACCCCCCGCCAACGGTTCAACCCTGGCGCAAGTCAGTGTCGCGGAGAGCAACGTGTCAGCCGTTGAAAATAACGCCAGCCCGCAAGGCGTTGCAGTGGCAAACGATCAGTCCGCGCTCGCTGCAGCGCAGTCGACTTTGGCGTCTTTGCAGACGCAACTTCAGCAGGCCGAGAGCAACCCATCTCCAGATGCCGCGACTATTGCGAGTCTCGAGAGTCAAATCAGCGCAACACAAGCCGCCATCTCCCAGGACCAGGCTAAGCTCGCTGAAGATCAGGCAACCTGGAACACCGACATCCAAAACGCGCAGAATCAGTTGACAATCGCTGAGGCCGCCGCCCAGCAACAAGCATCCGGCACTCTGTCTTCCCTGCAGTCGCAAGTTGCCGCCGCGCAAAACGCCGTAGCGCAGGCGCAGGCGAAAGTGGCTGTGGACCAGGCAGCATGGAGCGCAGCCATTATGCAGGCGCAGAATCAGTTCAATCAGGCCGAGGCCGTTGCTCAGACGGAAATTCAGACGGCTGTGACAACCCTGCAAGATCAACTCAGCACCGCGCAGGAAGCGGAGGTAACCGCACAAAACAAGTTAGCCTTCGATCAGGCCAGTTGGACGGACGCAATCAGCCAGGCAGAGAATCAGGTGAGTACGGCATCCGCATTGGCACAGGAACTGGACGCTGCCAACCAAGGCAAATTGGTGCTACTGCGTTCTCAGGAACAGCAGGCGGTGCAAACGGCCAACGCCACTCTGGCCACTGCGAAGGCGCAGTATGCACAGGCTTTGCGCACAGCAGAGCAGGCTGTTGCGGTAGCGAAGGCCAATGACATCTCCGCTGTGCAGCGAATGCAGGCCGGATTGATCAAGGCAGAAAGCGCGCTTTCGGCGAGCCGTGGCGCCCTGTCCGCGCTGAACGCTCCACCCCAGTCAGTCGTTGTCGCTGAGGCAAAAACAGCGATCGCGGCCGCTCAAAGCAAAGTTCAATTGCTCCTGCATCCTTATAACAGCGGCACGCTGCAGTCTTTACGAGGCGCCGTTGCCGTGGCCCAGGGCAAGCTCACCTTAGCCCAGGAAGCGCTCACTAATACGGTGATCCGCGCGCCATTTAACGGCGTTGTCACGGCAGTGAACAGTGTGCAGGGTGATTCTGTGGCCGCGCAAAAGACCGTGATTTCTATGGTCGGAAACCGTCTGGAGATCCAGGCCAATATGAGTCAGCAAGATATCAACCAAGTGCGCGCCGGAGATTCAGTCCAGTTCACATTGCCATTTGATGCGAACCAGTCATTCCCCGGCACGGTCGTATCGGTATCGCCAACAGCCAATCCACAGACGCTCGCTTTCACTGTGTCAGTCATCCCCAGACGGAAGATCACCGGGCTGGCGGCAGGCGAAACAGCGTACATGCAAGTGATCACAAGCTCCGACACGCACGCTGTGCTCATACCGACTGCCGCCATCGTCACTCAGTCGGGAACGCCACAGGTATTCGAGGCGCAAAACGGGCGCGCGCTCCTGAAAGACGTCGTCACTGGCGCCACACAGGGTTCCTGGACGCAGATCAGTTCCGGTGTTTCTGCAGGAGATAAGGTGGTGACACTCGGGCAGACATTTCTCGCCCCTGGTGACCGAGTCACTGTCGCCAACGCCATTTCTCGATTGACGTCGGCCGCCGCGTCAAAACGGCGGCACCGCAAAACCGGAAGCAGCCCTGGCGCCTCTTCTGGCAATCAGGGAGTGACCGGTTCAAGTACGAAAAATACAGTGGACACATCATCCGGCGCTTCGACGACGCAAAACTCCGGCAGGGCTTTGACTGCCGCTTCGACGGGAACCGCCTCTCATCAGGGAAGCTCTTCACATAAGGTGAAAGGCAAACATGGGCACAAGCATGGCAAAGGCGCTCACAAGAAAAAAAGAGGCGCTCACAAACATCATAAAGGCGTCCGCAAGCACAAAAAAGGCGCGCGTAAGCGCAAGCTCGCTCAGCAGGCACCTGCGTCGAGTAAAGCTTCGACCGCCACAAGCGGCGCGAGTGGAGGGAGCGCGACGTGAACATCACTGAGATCGCAGTCCGGCGGCCGATCACCATACTGATGATCGTCCTGGGTCTGGTGGTGATGGGAGCGATCTCATACGGGCTTTTGCCAGTGCGAGAATTGCCCAACGTCCGCTATCCGTATCTTCAGGTGACGGTCGACGATCCTGGCGCCGATCCCCAGGATGTGAGACTGAGTATTACAGACCCGATGGAGAACGCCCTGACCTCTGTCAATGGCGTCACATCCATGACATCTGTCTCCATGCAGGGCGTGTCAGAGATCACCATACAACTGGCTTCCGGCATCAGTCTCGGCACTGCGGCCAACGACGTGGCCCAAGCGCTGCACTCTGTGGCCCGCAAACTGCCGTCCACAGCAAGCCTGCCCAGTATCACCGAGACCAATCCGGCGACCATGCCGATCCTCAATCTGTCACTGTCCGGGAAACTCAGCCAGACCCAACTCTATACCCTGGCGCAAGACACGATCGTTCCCGCGATCGAGAGCGTTCCAGGCGTAGGGAGTGTCAATCTGCAGGGAGGTCTGATTCCCCAGGTCAATGTGCAGGTGCATGAGTCTGCGCTGCTCGCCTATGGCGTGACTCTCCCCCAGATTCGCCAGGCCTTGGCGGCGCAAAATGCCAGTGTGCCGAGCGGGGCGATCAATAACGGGTCACAGACTTACACGGTCAGCACCAATTCTCCCTACACGTCCCTTCAGAGCCTGGGCAACGTCATTATTACCGCAACCGCTCCACGCGGCGGCGCGGCTGCTTCTGGCGCTGCCGCGGGCGCTGGCGGCGCGCCCGCTTCTGCCGCAGGCACGAGCGCCGGCGTCGGTGCGGGTGGTGCAGCCACATCCGTCGGGTCAGGAGGCGGTACAGCGGGCGCCATTGCGCAAACTCGATCCATCACGCTCGGCCAAATTGCCCGTATCACGCAGGGATATGCGACGCCAGTCACAATCAACCGGATCAACGGAAAAAAGGCGATCGGACTCTCGATTGACGCACAGAGCAACGCCGACAGCCTGAGCGTGGAATCTGGCGTACTGAACGTACTGCAGACGCTGAAAAAGACCCTTCCTCCTGGAGCAGCCCTGAACGTGATCGCTGACACCACCGTGTATACCCGCGCGGCGCTCAGCGCGGTCTTGCGCGACCTGGTACTCGCCGTTGTGCTTGCCTCAGCAGTCCTCTATCTGTTCCTGCGTCGGCTGAGCCATACGATTATCGTCCTGTGCGCGATTCCAGCCAGCCTCATCGCAACCTTTACGGTGATGTACGCATTTGGTTTTTCGCTTGATCTCATGAGCATGCTTGCCCTGTCACTGCTCATCGGTATCCTGGTCGACGACTCGATCGTCGTTCTGGAGAACATCGACCGCCATCTGACGCTTGGCGCCGACCCCAAAACGGCCGCCATTCGCGGCCGCATGGAGATCGGCGCCGCTGCGGTCGCCATCACACTGACGGATGTGGTCGTGTACGTACCGATCGTCTTCGTCCACGGCACGGTCGGGCAATTGTTTCGCGAATTTGGCGTGACGATCGTGGCGGCGACCCTATTCTCGCTATTTGTGTCATTTACACTGACGCCTATGCTCGCCTCCCGTTGGTTGCGAATAAAACACGCCAAAGATCAGTTCGCGGATCATGATCCGGAGAGCGGCGCGTTCCTGCCTGCAGGGAAGACGCGGGCGACGATCGCCAGACTGCGCCGATCGCGCTTCCCTGCATGGCGCCGACTGGTGAGTTCGCTGCAAGGACGCTATGAGCGCCTGATTCGACTGGCGTTGCGCCGCCGCTTGCGCGTGATTGCCATCGGTCTGTCGGCCCTGGCGCTCAGCGCCTGCTTCATACCCTTTGGATGGGTCGGCACCGCATTTGTGCCGCAGGAGAATCCGCAGGTCTTTCGCATCGACGCGCAAATGCCGACGGGCACATCGCTGCAAACAACCGACGCCGCCATGCGCGTGTTTTCCGCAAAGGTAAAAAGATTGCCCGCCATGCAGGCTGTCTTTGCGACGGCCGGAAATTCGCTCACAGGCATCACGGCAACCAACGTGGCCGTCCTGACTGTGGTGCGCAGCGACAAGGGTCTGACGAGCAGCGCGGGCACGGTCGCAAAGGGAAGACGCAAAGGCCACGGCGGCAAGGGCAACGGCCGTAACGCAGCGGGCGCCAAGGGAGGCGGCAAAAAGGGGCGGAGAAAGGGGTTGTTCCCGCAGAACGGGATCTCCCTAAGTGGCTATCAGTCCGCTCCGCTTCCGCCGCTGCAACCTCTGTTGGCGCGCGTCAGCGCGATCGCGCATACCATTCCCGGATTGCAGATTCAGACTGAGGTGCCGAACCCGCTGGTCGTCAGCGGCAGCGAGCCGATCAGCGTGAGCGTGAGCGGTCCGAGCACCGCCGTGCTGCAGGCGCTGGCCGTCAGGGTGCAGAGCGCGCTCTCGCAGGTTCCCACATTGACAAATATCCAGAACCAGACAGCTGCCAATCTGCCCATCTGGCTTATTCATGTGAACAATCTGGCCGCCGCGCAGTTGGGCGTAAGCGCCCTGATGGTGGGTCAGGCAGCGCAGACAGCCATAGGCGGCGCGGTCGCCTCCACCCTGCAGTCTCCCGGAGGCGGCGTGCAGACCAACATCATGGTCAGCCTGAATCACGGCAGTCATCTGTCTCCCGCCCAAATGACGGATATCCCGATTGCCCGTCGCGGAACGCAGATGATCACGTTGGGCGAGGTGGCGACCGTATCGCTCGTGCCCGGCCCCGTGTCGCTTAATGAAGCGAATCGCCAATTGACGGCGGTCGTCACCGCGGGCACCACCAATCCAGCGCTCGGCATGGTAGCGCAACAGGTGCAGGCGGCGGTGGCCGGTCTCTCTCTGCCCCCCGGCTACAGCATCTCGCTGGGCGGCGAGATCGCGCAGCAGACCCAGGCGTTTGGCCCGCTGCTGCAGGCGTTCATCCTGTCTGTCGCCCTTGTGTACATGCTCATGGCAGCGCTCTATGAATCTCTCGTCATGCCGCTGGTCGTGCTGTTTTCACTGCCGATGGCCACCGTGGGCGCCTTCTTGGGACTTCTGGTCAGCGGTCAAACGCTCAACATCTTCTCCTTCATGGCCATGATCATGCTCATGGGCCTCGTGGCCAAGAACGCGATTCTGCTCGTAGACTATACTGGGCAACTGGTCCGCAGGGGCATGCCGCGCAGCGAGGCGCTCGTCCTGGCGGGCAAGACCCGATTGCGCCCCATCGTGATGACCACCGCAACCATGGTGTTCTCCATGATCCCGCTGGCGCTTCGTACGGGGATCGGTTCCTCGGATCGCATTCCCATCGCCGTGGTCCTGATCGGCGGTCTCACCACATCGACCCTGCTGACGCTGGTCGTCGTTCCCGTGCTGTACACGTATATGGACGATTTTCGCCAGTGGCTCCCCCAGTTCCGCCGCATTCACAGAACGGTTCCCGGACCGACGCCGTCGGCCACGCAGGGGGGAGCGCCATGAATGTAACGCGCTTGGCCATCCGTCGCCCTATCGCCATGCTCATGTTCCTGCTGGCCATCGTGATACTGGGCGTCGCCGCTTATGTTCAATTGCCGGTCAGGCGATTGCCGAGCGTCAATTTCCCCCATATCACCGTCGTTCTGTCTGACCCAGGCGCAGGACCGAGCACGATTCGCGCGCAACTGCTCGATCCTGTGGAGAACGCCCTGACCAAAGTGGGCGGCATCGTGACCATGACGGGCACCGCCCGCACGGGCAACGGACGCATCGGGCTTCGTTTCCCAGGCGGCACGGATGTCAATCAGGAAGCTGTCCAGGTCGCCAATGTCGTCAATCAGATGGCCGCATCCCTGCCCGCAGGATCATTGCCGCCCGTCATCCTGAAGGCGGATCCAAATGCATTGCCCGTCATGAGCGTCGCCCTCTACGGATCGCAGAATCAATCCACCATGTACAACCTCGCCAGTCAGACGGTCGCTCCCGCGCTGTCGACCGTACCTGGCGTAGCCGCAGTGAACATGATCGGCGGTCGCCCCCTGCAGGTGAATGTCACCCTGCAGGCCGCCAGCCTGGAGCAGTACGGTCTCACGCTGGCGCAGGTGAAATCTGCAATCGCAACGCAAAACAGCGCAACTCCGGGCGGCGCCGTGCAGCAGGGCAGCCAGACGAATCCGGTGCAGGTGACGGGTCAGGCGGGTAGCCTTGCCCAACTCGGACAGATGGAGGTCACCGCACATGGCCGAATGATCCCGCTTGCGGACCTCGGCGCGATTGTCCAGGGCTATCCTCCTGTCACCACGCTCAGCCACCTGAATGGCAAGACAGCGATCGGTTTTGTGATCAGCGTGCAGTCAAACGCCAACACACTGCAAACCGCGCAGAACGTGCGCACCGCAATCGCCCGGTTGCAGAGTTCCCTGCCACAGAGCGCCCACCTCGTCATCACGGGCGACGTCACGGCCTACACGCGCCAGGCGATGACCGCCACGCAGGGCGATCTCTTTTTGGGGGTCCTGGCGGCGGGCATCATGATACTGATCTGGCTGCATCGTCTGCGCATGACTTTCGTCGTGCTGCTCACCATTCCGACGACACTCTGCGCCACGTTTCTCGCCATGTACGCCGTCGGCTTTTCGATCGACATGATCAGCCTGCTGGCGCTCGGTCTGCTGATCGGCATCCTTGTCGACGACGCGATCGTCGTCCTGGAAAGCATCGAACGGCGGCGGTCCGGCGGCCTTGCTCCCGCGGACGCGGCGTATCAGGGTCGCATGGAGATCGCGGGAGCGGCGGTCGCCATCACTCTCACGGATGTCGTGGTCTATGCTCCTGTGGCCTTCATGCAAGGCAACATTGGCCAACTGTTTCGCGAATTTGGCCTCACCATTGTATTCGCATCGCTGTTTTCCCTGTTCGTCTCATTTACGCTCACTCCCCTGCTCGCCGCCCATTTCGTCTGGAAGAGAAGCGTTTTCGAACGGGCGGGTCGCTTCTCCCTGTGGTGGAACGCCCGCTTCGAACGATTGCGCGATACCTACGAACGTACGCTTCGATATGCTTTGCGAAACACCCTGGTGATCGGGGCGGTGGTCCTGGCAGCCGTCGCCTTTGATCTGACTGCGGTGCGCGCAGGATGGGTTCCCACCACCTATACGCCCAAGCAAAATTCTTCTGTGCTGTTTGTAAACGCCCAGATGCCGGTGGGCGCCAGCATCAATACGACAAGTTCGGCGGTTGACGCTTTGGCCGCGCGAATCCAGCGCATTCCCGGCGTGAACGATGTCTTCTCGACGACCGGTTTTGGCAACGGATCCCTGACGGCGCAAAATATCGGCCGCCTGACCGTCGATCTGAGTTCTCACGCAGCGCTGACGGCCGCTGTACTTGCGTCTCTGGTGGACAATATCGCCCAGCAGATCCCCGGCCTCAAGATCCAGACCAGCGCTCCCAACGCGCTGCTGAGCGGCGGCGGCGGGGCCGGTGGATCGCTGTCCGTCGTGTTGCGCGGTCCGTCCATGAGCACGCTGCAGACACTGTCTGACCAAGTCATCCTTGCATTGCAGAAGATTCCAGGCATCACGAACCCATTCAGCACCGCGCAAAGCACGCAACCGACTGTGTCCCTGCAGGTCAATCCGCAGGCGGTCGCGGCCTACTCGCTCAGCGGACGCGCAGTCGGAACGGCCATTCATTCCATGCTTCAGGGCAGTACCGCATCGCAATATCGACCCAATCCAAACACGGTCTCCGAACCCATCGTTTTGCAGGTGTCAACGCAGCCCGCGGCGTCCATACCGGCCGCGCCATCCTTGCCGTCAACGCAGTCCGCCCAGCCGACGCAGTCCGCCCAGCCAGCGTCGGCCGTTGGCGGTCAGGAACTCTCTTTGCAACAGCTGCTGAATCTGCCCATCGCGACCTCCGGAGGCGCGCCTGTCACCCTCGGCCAGGTGGCCGCCCTATCGCTCGCCGCGTCTCCAGCCAAAGAGCAGGAGTACAACCGCGAGTTGTCGGTACAGGTCACGGCAAATACTGGCGGACAACCACTGGGAGTGATCGCGCAGGACACCCAGACGGCCCTGGCCAAAATGTCCGTGCCAGCCGGCTTCTCCTACCAGTTCAATGGCGCGATTCAACAGAAGTCACGCGCCTTCGGACCGCTCTCAAGTGCGCTCAAGCTCTCCATCCTGTTGATTTACATGTTGCTCGCGGCGCTCTATGAGAGTTTTTTGGATCCGCTGACGGTGATCATCACACTGCCGCTCGCTCTGACCGGATCGCTTTTGGGACTATTGATCACCGGAGTTCCTCTGAGTCTGTACGCATTCATCGCCATCATCATGTTGACCGGACTGGTGGCAAAAAACGCGATCCTGCTGATCGACTACGCAAAGCGCGCCGCGCGCGAGCGTGATATTGACATGACGGAAGCGCTGGTTGAAGCTGGTCGTACGCGCCTGCGACCGATCCTCATGACTACGGGAACGATCACGCTCGCCATGCTTCCGCTCGCTTTACCGCTCGGCGCGGGAGTTTCGGAACGCATGCCCATGGCCGTTGTGCTTATTGGCGGCATGCTGAGCGGCACGCTGCTGACACTGATTGTACTGCCTGTGGTCTATCTGAAACTGGTTCAGATGAAGAACTCCCTAACTCGCATTCCCATGTTTCAACTTTGGCGCTACAATTATAGACACAAGGGCCAGGACGCCCAGTAACATGTAGGTTGGGACGGGCTGGAGGACGGTCAGCACAATCATCAAACCAGTATACGCGTACAGACCCATCCTCCGCCCGGACCAGCCCACATACCCAAGGACCGCGCACAGAATCAGGAAGATCAAAGATGTCGCATGGTCGGTCAGTATCGGCGGAACTACCTCCCGCACACCATACATAAAAATAGCGGCCACAAACAAAAGAAGCATCTGCGCGATCATCAATATTTTAAAAACGACCCTTCTCATTCACGCACCTCCCGTTCCATCGCGAAGCCCTTAGACATACACAAATTATATGCGCATGTTGAGAATAAGGAATAACCCTTCTGTTTATGAAGGGTTATTCCTATATGAAGAACTATTCCGAAAAACTCCGCAGCCTGCGTCACCGCATCTTTGTCAACGTTTGTTGACCAGATGAACGACTTCTTTCCGGAGGATTTGCGCACTGACTGTATGTTTTTCATGCGCAGTCCGATAAGCCATGAGATCCTTCACGAGTACTGGTTCACTGACATGCGCGGCAGCCGCCATTCTGACAATGGATTCACCGCCGCGCAATTTGGACTTCACTCCCTTGGCGCTCAGGCGGGTCAGCTTCGCCACCTCTTTGAGAAGCCCTCCAGAAAGCGCCGTAGTGCGATGACGGCTGAGATTCGGATCTGCCATCCACACCGGCAACGACGCGTCCACTTTTTTCTCCAGCACGGCTGCCTTGGACGCGGTGAGATGCTTGGAGCGGATTTCCACGGCGGCCCGGTCGCGCACCAGCGCTTCCAGTTCGCTGAGCAGTCGCGGCCGCGAGATCTTGCCCGCCAGCGCCAGATCCAGCAACGTCTTGTGATGACGCAGATCGACGTGTAAAACCTTCGGCTTAAGACGTGTAACGCAAATGTCGTTCTACTACCGTTTGCAATTTTCGAATCTGTACTACTTGAAATCTAGTGAAGAGGTGAACTACCGTGGCACTCGACCGTCAAAGACATTTGGTCACTCTCTGTCAGCAGTTCTTACGTTCTTGTACGCGTGTACAATAACCCTACAAATGCTGCCCAAGGGTTCGCTACCATATACGATACAAATCTTCTCCCCGAACCAAGCATCGCTGGCCGAATTGACAACGTATACCCCTGTGGGCGGGGGCGTGTTTACCCGGACACGGGTACTGGCTGGGTATTTCGTGGCGGTGGTGGAAGAACCTTCTCCAGTAGGAACAGCGATGCGGGCGGTCGCCGACATATCAATTTTGGCGACGGGCAAAACGGTTTCCGTGCGTCTTCCGGCGTATAAGCAATTCCCCAATAACTCCAGATGGCCGAGCGTCGAAATGGAGGGGCGCAGCATCGTATTTCTGTATGGCCATCATGTGCTCGCCAGGTATCCGACGCATTAAGTAGAGCATCGTCGGTTCGTTATCCGCAACGGTATACCATGCAGGCGGCCATAGATTCGGGAAGAATTGTTCCCCGAGGGGGTGGCAAAGTTGAAACGACTGTTCTCGGTGTCTTTAGGGGCTATACTAACGGGAACGTCTCTTTTGATAAACGGTGGCATGTTCGCGCATGTCAGAGCGACGGGATCGAACAGGATTCCGGTTACGGACATCGCCATGACTGCATCCATGGCGCGTCAGCACACATTTTCTTCAATGCCGCCAACACGAATAGCTTCGTATCATCCGATTAAGAAAAATGCACATGAGATCCAAACCACGGCGGGCGACATACTCCTCGACCCAAGCGCAGTGACCGATAAACTGTTGCGACTTTTCTATGTTCGTGATGGACATCGGGTTCTGCTCGATACGATCCGAAGTTCTGGTTGGAAACGGATCGATCAATGGGAACAGACTGGAGATTACCTGGCTCTCCTGGTGGGGTTCCCGACTGGTCGTCATCCTGCTACGGGTGATTTCGGATACGAGCTTCGCATCTACGATTTGGCTACACATCGCCTTCTCCTGAAAAGCCAAGAGGATATCCTGTCACAATATGATCTGTCCAATGGATACTGCGTCAATTGGAGTACGCTGGTATATCCTGAGAAACTCTTGGTATCTGTATCGGTGTACAATCTTCGCGCTGGGAAAATGGTGCACTTATTCGCTCCCGACAACTATGCTGGAGGACCCATTGTCCTATGGCATGATCGCCTGTTTCTGAAAGAAATGAAGCGTTCTGGTGTTAAGTATGTCGCGTCCGTTCCTCTTCCGTCTCGATGGATTCCGTTCACTAAATAAAATCGATGAACGATAGGGCAGCGTAGAGCCACCCTATCGTTATCTCTTTCTCCTGTCAGATGGGGCTGCAGTTATATGGGCTGAGACAGCTGCTCGTAATTGTCTCGTACAGCGCACAACCGACATAGCCGCATCCATTGCAACCGTCGCAATCGTCGTTTGGGGTGATCTTTCTTGGCGAAATCATTCACAAGCCTGGCATTAAGGCCAAGTTGGACAGCAGATGCGCCTCTAGACGATCCAGGCGCAACCGCAAGACCCTCGGGAAGGGCGTGTCAAGGGGGCGCGTGCAGATGGGCGCCTGGCTATGATTTTGCCGGGTCACGAGAAGCCGATCGAAGGAAAGGCTGTCGCTCTCGGCATACGAGTCCTCGTCAGGAACGATGGTTGGGTCTATGTACAGAAACATATTTCCTGACTCGAAAGAAGTGCAAAAACTCTCTGCCCGGAAGATCGCCGCAGGCGTATTTTCTTCCCGGTTGTTGGTGGCGCGCAGCGCCATCAAAGTCTACCGTAAACAAGAAGAGTTGAATTTCGCTTGAAACCGCATAGAAACGCCCACGATGGATATTCATCGTGGGCAAACTCGGATTTCACGATTCCCATGTCTTTCCTAGAGATGCGGATTGGCATGTTTCTCCGTCAAACGCAGCCAACGCCGCTGCACCTCGTCTTCAAACTCTTTCAGAAGTTCATGGTTGTCCGGTCGCAGAAGGTGCTTCGCTTTGCCCATGGTCTTCAACCAGTCGGAAACAGGAACGCGTTTTCCTTTTTCCTCGGGATTGTACGTGATGGTTGTGATGCCATGCTCGACCTCATAGAGAGGGAAGAAGCAGCTGTCCACCGCCGCGCCCACAATCTCATGACCCGCTTCATCGGCCGCTTTCCAGTTGAGGGGGCAGGCAATGAGAATCTTGCCATACGCCAATCCCTCATGGGTCGCGTACCATTGCGCCTTGGCCGCTTTTTTAATCAAATCCTGGGCATGCGCTTCAGTGCCCGTAAACACATACGGAATATTGGTGGCGGCCATGATTTGCGGCGTATCTTTGTGATGAAACGACTTGCCCTGCTCCCGTTTTCCGACCCCCGAAGTCGATGTCTGGTGACCGAGCGGCGTTGAATAGGACATCTGCGAACCAGTATTCATGTAGCCTTCGTTGTCGTATTCGAGAATGATCATTTTATGCCCGCGCAATGCCGTGCCAATCGCAGACCCCATACCGATGTCCATGCCGCCGTCACCGGTGACCATCAGAAACGTTACATCATCATCATAGTGAATCTCGCCGCGCCGTTTGCGTTCCACAAACATCTCCACAACGCCTGACAATGTTGCGGCGCCGTTTTGAAACAGGTTGTGGATATAAGTGACGCGGTGCGAAGACACCGGATATCCCGTGGTCGTGACCATGGCGCACCCCGTTTGATACAAAACAATGACGTTTCCTTCGATTCCCTTCAGAAACGTATTGACGCCCGGAAAGATGCCGCAACCCGGACACGCGCCATGGCCGGGAGCGATGCGGTTTGCCTTCGCGGTCAGCGCCCGCAGCGTGGGAACCTTCACCGACAGCTGACGAGTTCCCGGATCTTGGGCGACCTGCACAAATCCGCTCGTCTGTTCCTTCGACAGCGCTGTTGTGCGCTCCTGTGACGCCAGGTCCGGTTTGCCTGCCGTGTGACCATAGTAGTCAAACGTCGGCACATCCTTGCCAGCAAACGCGTCAAGACACAGTTCAAAAAACGCCTCCGCGTCGTCCGGATAGAAATCCCGTCCGCCAAGTCCATAAATACGCGTGATCACTTTGACTGATGCGTGTGCTTCCTGTAAGGCCGCCTTGATTTCGTGACTCATATTGGCGCCGTGTCCGCCATAAGAATCGGCGCGCTCTCCAACGAGGACAACCTTCGCCGAACGCAGTGCAGACACGATTGCGTCCTTGGGGAAGGGGCGAATCATGACGGGTGAGAGAACACCTGCCTTGATCCCCTTGTCACGCAGATGGTCAGCCGCGTCTTTAGCCGTATCCGCGGCGGAATTCAGAAGCACCACGACAATCTCCGCATCGTCCATGCGATAGGCGGACAGCAAATCGTAGTTGCGCCCGCTCTGCGCCTGGTATTCCCTGGCGACCGATTGAAATACATCCTGCGCACGGTACATGGCCTGCGATTGCAAGTAGCGTGTGTTGATCAAGTCTGGATCATTCATATAAGGCCCGATGGTAACGACATGTTCGAGATCAAGCGCATCAATGGGCGCGACCGGCGTTTCGCCCACAAAGTGCGCAACAGCCTTGGAGTCGGAAAAAAATTGGACGCGACGTTTTTGGTGAGACGTAAAGAACCCATCGGACGCCACGATCACGGGCAAACGCACATCCGCGTGTTCCGCGACGCGCAGGGCAATCAGATTGAGATCGTACACCGCCTGCGGATCTTTCGCCAACAAAATGGGCCATCCGATGTTAAACGCATAGTAAAGGTCGGAATGGTCGCCGCGAATATCGAGCGGTCCCGACACAGCACGGGTGACGAGGTTCAAAATCATCGGGAAACGCGTTCCAGACTGCACCGGAAGTTGCTCTATCATGTAAAGAAACCCCTGGGCGGACGTAGCATTAAACACCCGGCCTCCCGCCGCGGCGGCTCCGTAACAGATTCCCGCCGATCCGTGCTCGCCGTCGGCGGGAATCATGACCATGTCATGTTCCCCATTGGCCTTCATTTCATCGAGATACTCGGCGATCTCGGTTGACGGTGTAATGGGGAAATACCCCATGAGATGATAGTTGATCTGCGCCGCAGCCTTTGCCGCCATTTCATTCCCGGAACGAAAGTCGGTGGTCTGTTCAAATTGCGGTTTCCTCATATCTTGCGCAGGTCTTGGATGATGTTCCTGCAAGGCCATGCCGCTCGTCTCCTTCCTGAATCAAAGCGCAATGATGCGCCTACTGGTGTCTTACACGATGATCGGTTGCGTACGTGTCAGTCTCGCGAATGGTCGTAAGCGCATCGGTCGGACATGCCTGTATGCACCTTAAACAGCCCTTGCAGTACTGATAGTCAATCCCCTGCAGATATTGAAACGTACGGCCGCGTGAATCTTGTTTGGCATTCCACACAAAGCACATATCGGGACACACTTCATCGCAGGCCGCGCAGTGGATACACGCCTCTTGCGAAAACGCGGGCAAGAATCCCTGACGTGACGCGCTCAGATCCCGCGTGATCGAATTGCCCGGATTGATTATCGCTCCGCCAAGCGCCTGCGAGTCATATCCCAGGTCGGGAATGGGATGAACAAACGGTTCATAAACGTCACCATTGGTCTCCGCCGGATATAAGGAAATGCTTCCCTCACGGAATCCACGATCAAATGTGCGTAGGTTGGCCGCTGCAAGAGTCGGATATTTTCTTCCCAGTGTCTCGCTGATTACCGTCTTGACCGCTTCAGGATCCAAAAAATCGATGATGCGGCACAGCGCTCCCAACATCGCGGTATTGACACGGGATTTTTCCTCCAGCGCGATCTGCAGGGCATCGACACAAAGCACCACGCCAGATTTGAGCCCTGTCAACACCCGAATATCATCCGGTGACTTTGCCGTGTTGACAATCAGAACCCCATGACTCTCCAGACCGACAATGCAGTTTTGCGTGCGCAACAGGGACTCGTGAAACACCGCGACCACATGAGGTTCCTCGATCGGCGAGGATGAGCGAATCTCTGTTTCTGCCGCGGCAAACCGCACGAACGTTTTTACGGGACTGCCTTTTTTTTCAGAACCGTATGACGAGAAATTGGAACCATTGAATCCTAGCTTGAGAACGCCCGCCTCCGCCAACATTTTGCCGGCCAAATTGGCCCCCAAACCGCCAATGGACTCCATGCGAATTTCGAAAAAACCAGCGTTATTTGTATGTGAGTGAATGTCACTCGGCATCTTGATTTCCTCCCCTTGCCTGTTCCGCAGATCACTCTCTTAAGATCCGCACACTGTTTTCACGGAAGATAGGAGTATCCGTGTTTGGTTTTCCAGAGGAAATACTTCTCAAACAGTCGCTTGCCTTCATCGTAAATTGGGTTGGGAATGATGGCCGCAAATTCACGCGGTTTCATCAGATGGTTACTCACAATGATCACTTCTTTGTGTCCGGCGTCCATGACACACAACCCCGGGATTTTGGCAAACGGCCGACTCTTCAGATCCACATTGTCATTCACCAGTCTGGCGATGTTCTCACCGACGGTTTTCCCCGCCTCATCAGCCGGATACCCCGTTTTCGGAACGCCAACCGCAACCGGAGTGACAAATGGCACGGGCACATCCACGGCGATTCCGGCGGCAAAAATGTTGGGGTATGTTTTGTGCTGATAGGTGTCGTGTACTGGAACATAACCTTTTGCGTTTCCCACGCCAGGTGAGTTGCGCACGACTTCCTGTCCCAAAAACGGCGGCATGATCATGGAGAATGAAAAGGGCAGAGCAGTGCCGTCGCGCAAGCGCAACTCATCCTTTGTGACTTCGACCAGGTCGGCATTTTCGATGTAGCGAATGTGAAGGCTATCGAAAAATTTGTGCAACATCGGCGCGGCGCCCTTGATTCCACCGATCCCAAAGTGACCGAGAAACGGTTCTGGTGTAATCCACGTCAGTTCAACACGATCGCGCACACCGCGTTTGCGCAGATTGTATTCGAAGTTGAACAGAAATTCGTAGGCGGCGCCAGTACATCCCGCGCCAGGCGCGGCGCCAATCACTGCAGGCCCCGGATGCTCCACGAACTGATCGAACCGATCCCTGATCGCCAGCGCGTCATTGGGCGTACAGACGCACTGGGTATATCCCGTTTTGGGGCCCAGCCCAGGGAGAGAATAATCCAGCGAGGGACCCGTGGCAATCACCAGATAGTCGTATTCGTATGTTCCCGAAGTGGTCTCAACCTTACTCTCTTCCGCCAGAATCTTCGTGGCCGTCGCCAACAGAAATTCGACCCCGTGAGTCTCGAGAATCGGCCGCAACGGAAGTGAGATGTCTTCAATTTCCCGTTCGCGAAATGGAATCCAAATGAGCGACGGAACAAATAGAAAGTTCTCGTGATTCGATATGACCACGACGCGGTGGTCCTGATTTTTTAGTCTGCGCTTGATTTCCAGAGCGCTTGTGAGGCCGGCAAAGTTGCCCCCAATGACCAAAATCGTTGCCATGATAAGTTCCGCCCCTCGATAAAGATCCTAGGCCAACAGTTCCATTATCGAGGTGGCGCACCCTTTGGTCAAGACCATTTGTGTGTGAGCACTCTCTTTTCCAAAGAGAATCAGAAGACAACTGACTCAACATTAGTGAAATCTTCCACCTGTTGGATCATTTCCTGGACAATCATCCCACCTTCAAGATTGTAGACAGAGTTGAACCCCAATCCCGAAAGGATCTGATATGCGTAATAACTTCGTTGACCACTGCGACAATATACTACCCACGTGATATTTTTGTCCAGTTCATGCGCCCGTTCGCGCAGTTGATCCAAAGGGATGTTGACAGCGCCCGGCAGCGCGCGTTTGACTGCCTCCCCTTCCGTCCTCACATCAAGAATGAGCGCGTTGAGTCGACGAATGTCATCCATCGTACGCACAGTACACACTTCTCCCCTTACAACATGTTGGGCAACCATCGCCGCCATAATCACGGGGTCTTTCGCTGATGAAAAAGAGGGTGCGTAGGCCAGATCCAATCCCGTCATTTCATCAAGACTGAGGCGACTGGCAATCGCGGTGGCAAAAACGTCAATTCGTTTGTCGACGCCCAACTTCCCTGAAATTTGCGCGCCCAGAACCAGTTCGGTCAGAGGTTCTACGAGCAGCTTCACTGTCAGGTCGGTGGCCCCAGGGTAATAACCCGCATGATGACCGGCCGTGTTGTACGATACGACATGTGAAATCCCATCGGCTTTGGCAGCTTTTTCTGTTAATCCCGTCATCGCAAGCGTTGTTTCCCCCAGCTTTACAATCGCGGTTCCCAGGGTTCCCTCGAATTTCACGCGAGCGCCACAGATATTTTCTCCGATGATGCGGGCCTGTTTGTTTGCCGCACCCGCCAAGGGGATAAATCGTTGGCGTCCATTGACTCGATGTGACACTTCAGCGACATCGCCTGCCGCATAAATGTCAGGGTCGCTCGTCTGCAAATAGTCGTTTACTTTTACAGCCCCCGCCATCCCCAGTTCCAGGCCTGCCTCCTGCGCCAATGTGGAATTGGGTCGAACGCCCAGACCCAAAATGAACATGTCCGCTTTAATGACTCTGCCGCTCTCAAGCACCACTTCTGTTGCTCTGCCCATGCCCCGAAATTCGGAAATCCCGTCGCCAAGCGCCGTGTTCACGTGCAGACGGGTCAATTCCTGTCTCACATGAGCAGTCATTTCCTCGTCAAACGGCGGCAACACTTGCGGCGCCTTTTCGATCAAGGTTACGGAAAGACCCAGGGTCGTGAGGTTTTCAACTGTTTCAATCCCGATAAATCCAGCCCCGATCACCGCGACATGCTTGACTCTGTTGGAAGAGATCCACGCTTTCATGGCATCCACATCTGGTACCGTCCGCAGTTGAAATATCCCGGGCAGTTGAATGCCGGGCAATCGCGGCATAACAGGTTGGGCGCCCATGGCGAGCACCAACTTATCATACGACTCTCTGTAACTGGTTCCCTCCTCCAGATTGTCAATCATGACTTCTTTATTTTTGCGATCGATGGCCACGACCTCTTGGCGGGTACGCACGTCGATCTGAAAACGTGCATGGAGCGACGCAGGCGTATGCAGCAAAAGCGCCTCTCTCCTTGAAATGACGTCGCCCAGGTAATAGGGCAGCCCGCAATTTGCAAAAGAGACATGCGGCCCTCGCTCGATGACGATGATATCCGCGGATTCGTCCATTCGGCGGATTTTGGCGGCGGCGCCGGCGCCGACCGCAACTCCACCGACAATCACTATCTTATTGCGTCCATTTCCCTTATCCATCCTGTTTCAACTCCCTGTTTCGCTGATACTCATCCCCACTATGAATGTTGTCGCTTCGGGCAGATAGACCAAAACGAATTAGTCCATTTTTGCCAATACCGCTGAACCGACCTAGTCTGATTTAACTAGTCCGATATCCCCTGTTTGGGGGAAGTCTCCATAGTCCGTTTCGCTCTGTTGGTACTTTCCCCGTCAGGATACTATGTCATCAGTGACTTGAAAGGAGTGAGCATCATGGTAGACATGGCAAACGCATGGCCTAACTATTACGCTGGATTTTTATGGCTTATCGCGTTTATCGGCTTCGCCATTCTGAAGTATCCACACGGCAACCGAGGTGATCATCAATGAACTGGACGCAGTCAATGCGCCAACGCGTTTCCGAAAAACTGACGTGGGACCACCTGCTCCCTTCAGAGCAACCCGTCTACGTCTCGTCTCTCGTATACAGTTTCGGCGTATTTACGTTAAGCAGTCTGGTCATCTGTGTCGCTTCCGGCATCATCATGTCCGCCTACGGCCCCACATGGTATCAAGATTCAGCAGCAGGATCCCTCCTGCGCGGTGTACACTTCTGGAGCGTACAGGCTTTCTTCTTCTTTATGACCATGCACTTGGTGGGACAGTTTTTCATGGGATCCTGGCGGGAAGGTCGCGCCTTGACTTGGGTGATTGGCGCGGTGTCCTTTGGCATTTCGGTCGTTGAAGCGTTCACCGGGTATCTGTCACGGGGCGACTTCTTTTCCCAGTGGAACCAGGTGCAGAGCAAAGACGCGTTTAACGGCGCCGGGATCGACGGTTTCCTCAACATTTTGAATAACGGTCAAGTTTATGGCTTGCACATTGCGGTGCTGCCGGTCATTCTCATCGGTTTGGTGGGCTGGCATCTGATTGCCGTGCGCAGTAAAGGCGTCGTTCCTCCCTATCAGGCGCGCGTGCTCACGAAAGAAGGTCGACACTCATGAAACCCATTCGCTTTAGCCGCGACACATTGCAATTTCCCCAAAAGGATTTTGACATGGTCAAAGAGGGCGTTGTCAGTCTGGGCATCCTCACTGTGCTCATCGTTGCGGCCGCAGCCATTTGGGGAGCCCCCTTCCGACCGGCGGTCACCAATCAGCAAGCGGCTTTGCAAAACCCGATTGGCATCGGACAGGAAGTGCTGGGCGATTTGGATGGTCAGGGCGGGATCGCCAGCTATGGCCCCCCCTATAACAATGGCTGGCACGGACAGGCGCAAAGCGTGCAATCCTTCTTGGGGTTTTCCCCGCAAACATGGTGGGGCACACCGTATCAAGTCAATACAGCGCAAGCTGATGTGCTGACTCCCTTGCAGATGCTGGCCACGGCCTCCCACGACAGCGCCCTGACAGCAGCTCTTCACACATACAAAACAGCCTCCTACACACAGCAACAGGCGTGGACCACCGCCATGACCAATGCGCTGGGGAAAGCGACTGTGCGTAACGGGCAAGTTCTCTTGCCCTCCGGTCATTACGGCCCTGTCGCCCTCATGGTCAATGACGAGATCAATCTGGCCAAATCCGGATTGTTGTCTGGCGCCCTGGATCGCGAGACAAACGGCGGCGTCTATCGCTGGAACGTGCAGAATGACTTGCTGTTCTTGCAGGGTCAAGTCTTGCCTAATATTGCCAACAATATTAACATGGCTGGCGGACAGTGGGGAATCAATCACGATGAACAGGCCTATCCGGGCCCATGGTGGCTGACGCCCTACACATTTCTGTACCAAATTCCACCGTGGTCGACCGGCGCAACAGGCGATCAAACGGCCGCGTACGCCATGGGGCTCCTGTTCGTGTTGCTTATCCTCGTGCCGTGGATTCCCGGTCTGAACAAGTTGCCCAAGTTGCTCCCGGTTCACCGCGCGATCTGGCGCGACTGGTATCGGCATCTGGAGAAGACGAACGCTTGCGGACAATGCCCACTGCGCGCATCATGCACCAAAGAGTTCAGTGGACACACAATTGACCAACAACAACCGACCGAAATGGTTCCATCGTGCTACCAACCGGACGCAACCTTCGCGTATAATATGAACGATGGACTGCGGAGTCCGAGCATGATGCCGCTTCGGACCTCTACGGATTGACAACTGACAACCAGGAGGCGTCAATCATGGCAAAAGGAATGAAGTTATGGATCATCTGGCTTGTCGCGCTGGCCGCCGGAGTTTATGGCACTGCGATGGTATATACCGGCATCTTCAGCGGGCAACCCAGTCAGTTGTTGCCAGGCATCCCCACTCTTCTGCTAGGCATCTGGGTAACCGGAAACATTTGGGCTTCAGCTCGACAGGCATTTCGCAAGCAACGCGCCCGCTAAAACTAACCATGACAGTCAATCCACCAGGCGATCGCAACGGTCGCCTGGCAGGTGCGTCTGTAATTATTTTTTCTATTCCACTTTGAGAGAAGGGTCTCCCAGTGATAGAATGGCAACAACCCCACCCAACGGATACAGATCGAGGCTTGCGACATACCCCCCACATTGTCATGTGGGAACTCACTCGCTCCTGTGAGTTGCATTGCCTGCACTGCCGCGCGGAGACCCAATGCCAAAGACATCCAGATGAACTGACGACGGACCAGGCCAGAAAGGTGATCGACCAAATAGCAGCTATGGATCACCCGCTGCTTGTATTTACCGGAGGCGACCCTCTTGAACGGCCTGACCTGTTCGAATTGATTGAATACGCCGCCGGATTGGAACTCCATGTGTCGCTGGCATCCAGTGTCACACCAAAATTGACCACGAAGGCAATGGAACAGGCAAAACAGGCCGGCATCTCACGATGGGCCATCAGTCTCGATGGGGCCACAGCAGAAACACACGATCGCTTCCGGGGGGTCAGCAGATCGTTTGTCGACACGCTGCGAGTCCTATATTTTCTCGATAAGCTAAATATTCCTATTCAAATCAATACGATGGTCACAACCTTCAATCAAGATGAGTTGCAAGCAATGGCAGACACCGTCGAGATCGCCGGCACAACCTTGTGGAGCCTATTCTTCCTTGTTCCAACGGAACGCGCGCGAGCGATCAATATGGTCAGTCCCGAGGACACCGAAGGAATTTTGCGATGGCTATATCAACAGTCCCTGGTAAGACCGTTCTCCATCAAAACGGCGGAAGCCCCATTTTATCACCGGATTCAGGAACAGCAGCGATCCAGACCTGCCTCCAGAAGAGCAGCCGGCACGCAGCAACAGGAAATCTCAAGGATGGACGCCGATGCGGGAGTCGGTTCATCAGGCATTCGGCCGCCCCTGGACATCTTTCGCCCGAACCATCCTGTCAGTGACGATGATGGATTCATCTTTATATCCCATACCGGAGAAGTGTACCCAAGTGGCTTTTTTCGTGTCAGTGTCGGGCATGTGTTGCACACTCCGCTAGCAACTATTTATTCGGACAGCTCCCTGCTCCAATCTCTGCGCAATCGAGATCTGCGAGGGGGCAAATGCGGGCTGTGCGAATTTCGCGACCATTGTGGCGGTTCCCGCGCACGGGCCTATGCGATCACGGGCGATCCATTTGCAAGTGATCCTGCCTGCGCCTATGTTCCAAGTGCGGTGCACATATAGCGAACTCCCACCTGCGGACCGGGCATGGCATCTTTTTTGCGAACTGAGGGAATGCCTATGAAAGTACGACTCTGGTTAGGCGACGCCATTTACGGCGTGAACGACGGTTTGGCAGCCATATTTGGCATCATTGCTGGAGTTGCAGGCTTTACCGCCAACCATCGCATGATTTTATTGTCAGGATGGTTCGGAGCCTTGGCCAGTACGCTGTCCATGGCGGCCGGGGCGTGGTTGGCCGCCCGCTCTGAAAATGAACTGTCTGAACGGGATTCCGCAATACTTCACGCTCGCGTGCAACGGGACATGCAGGGGGAGATCGACAAACTGACCGCTCGTTACGAGCACAGGGGATTCAATTCGGAGGAGGCCGCTTGGATAACAAAACGTTTGGCCGAGCGACCGGAGCAGTTGATGCAACTGATCTCCCAGGAGGAAGGCATCGACAATGAACATCATAGAAGCCCGATGCACTCATTTCTGTTTGCTGGCGTATCCACATTGATTGGGGCATGCATCCCCATGTTGCCGCTGATGATATTTCCCCCGTCGCTGGCATTCATTGCGGCCGCCATTGTCAGTGTGATTGCGCACTTCGCCGTCGGGTCCGTGAAGAGTATGGTTACGATGAGGAGTTGGTGGATCAGCGGATTGGAAATGATGGCCGTCGGCATCGTCGTCGGATTGGCTTCCTACGGTTTGGGACTGATGACGTCCAGAATTGTGTAACCGAATGGCCAAAACCGTCTGTACGGCCATGACCCCCATATTGGCCTCGCGCATGATTCCTCTTTTGCCTGCCCGCAGACAGGAATTCCTCGGCGCTTGTCGAACATTATCCTGTGAGGTGATAGTCAATGTTCCTCGAAGAATGTGTGGGCCAGATCATATACATCCGTCTGAACGAAACCGCCAGACACGACGCTACATTAAGCATGTTTATCAACGCGGATACGTTCGTCGGAACCAAACTGGTCGCTGTGGATGAACTGGGACTGTGGTTGGAGATCCTGTTAGAGACGAAGACGACCACTGAAGCGACGGAGACACTGATGTTGACTAGCGTCGTCCTAATTAAGTGGAACTTCCTCGATGGCGTATTCGTGCCGGAAAAACCGCATCTCGTTGAGAGGCACATGGGATTCCGTTAAACAGACTCCGTACATATAGCTGAGTTTTGTGAAGAGTGGTTTTATGAATCCGGATAGATTTGCTCAAGGGGTAGTGCTTCCAGCAATCCATTCCTTCATCAAGCTCGTTTCAAGAAACCCGATGTAGCATGGGTCTTGCCATCGGAATCCGTTTCTGATTGCAACCCCCTTTCACATATACCCCTCTTGGCGAGGGGTATCCTTTTTTTACACCGCGGAGCAGCCAATGGAACGGGCGGAGCGACTGATCCCCGTCCAAACGGCTACACACCTGCGGACATTCGGATTGCAGGTCATGTCTTGTTGAGTTCTCCCGAAGGTGATTCTCGCGGCCCGAATTCTGCCACCACCGGAATCAGGATAGCCAAAACGGCAACCAGAATCCACATGACTTCACGGATCGACTGCATCAATACCGCGGGCGTCGCTTGGCTCTGAAACCCACTGCCAACCATACCGCCCCGCGATACTTGTTCCAACAACAAAACCAAACCGCCGAAGATCGCCGGCCCAAACGCATTGCCCAAATTGCGTGCAAAGTTAAACAGACCCGTATAGAGACCGATCTCACGCTCCGCAGCCATCGCCTGCACCTCCCAGAGCGTTCCGATGATTAGATGCCCCACGCCAAACCCGAGTAATCCTCCGCCCACCACCAGGGCCAAGATTTGCGACTCGCTCGCACCCTGCCATGAACACACTAACAAACCCAAGGTCATCAGCGCGAGTCCGATACTCGCCACAGGACGCCCTCCCACTCCTCCACATCTGCGACCGGCCACCATGCTGCCGATCGCCCAGCCGACAGGAATCGGCAGCAGGATCAGTCCGGCGACAGAAGAAGGCAGACCCATGGCGCTTTGCGTCAGCAGGGGGATCACCGTCACAGCCGCATAGAGTACGGCGCTGGACACGAGCCCCGCTGCCAGAAGGCGTATAGTCGGGGCCTCCTGAAGCTTCTGCATTGGCAACAGGGGATCTCGTGCGCGGCGCTCCGTTCTCCAAAGGAGAACGCCGCTGATTCCCCCAGCAGCAACCGCCGTCAGCGCCAGTAGGTCCTGGCTCGCGGCAAGGGCCATTGGCACAAGGAGCAATGCAGACATGGAGATCGTCAACCACAGCGCGCCCTCAAAATCAAATGTCCTCGATTCTGGCTTTGGTGCGACCCGCTTTGTTGCGCCAGGCTTTGTCATCGAACGGATCAAGAATATCGCTGCTATGGCCAAAGGAACACTCATGAGAAACAGCCATCGCCATAGCCCCGCCTCCGCAAACAGCCCGCCCACGACCGGACCGAATACGGCCGCGACTCCCCACATGGCGCTTTGCGCTCCGAGTGCCTTTGCCCTCTCGGTACCCTCAAACACTTGACCGATCATGATGAGCCCCACCGTAAAGATTCCGCCCGCGCCAATTCCTTGAAAGGCGCGAAATCCAATCAAAACAGGCATGTTCTCCGCCGTCGCGCAACCGAGCGATCCGAGCGCAAAAACACCGAGCGCCAAAGTGTACAACCGTCCCGGCGAAAAAATGTCCGAGATTCTTCCAAACACTGGCGTGGCGATCGCCGCAGCGGCCATAAACCCGGCGAGCATCCATGGATATAGGTTCAGTCCAGATAACCCCCGCGCTATGACCGGTCCGGCAGTCGCGACCATCGTTCCGTCCAAAGCCGCCAGAAAGGTGGCCAGGAGAACGGCCAGTTTAATCCGTTTGCGATCCATAGAGATCCTTCCTCCCCCAAGAAATCATGCAGCACTGCAGAGTGAACCGCTCACGGACGCAGTCCTTGAAAAGTCACATGAAGTACGGAGCGCATTGCGCTTTCAAAGGACTCGCCGCGTCGCCACGCCCACGCGAGGTGAATCAAATAACACGACAGGAGGTGCTGCGCCGCCACGTCATCGGAAATGTCCGAACGAAGCTCGCCCGCCTCTCGAAGTCGCCGAATCAACGGCAGCAAGATCTCCTGTAAAGCCGAAGGCCTACCATCGTCCAAGGGTTCTCCAAATAGTTCCGCGCGGACAATGTCCCCAATAAATGCCCGATCCACCTCAGCCCGTTTCGTGAGACGGCTAAAGACATCCGTCAAAGCATCCATTGGCGTCATGGAAAACCACCCTTCCACCTCCGAACGCAGGTCTTGCGCCACCATGTCGACGTACGCTTGAAACACAGCATCCTTGGTCGGAAAATGCACAAAAAAAGTTCCTTTCGCCACCCCCACGGCGCGCACAATGTCCTCCACGGACGTTTGTGCCGGCCCGCGTTCCCGAAACAGACGCAAAGCCTCATCAAAGAGTTGCCTCTTCGTTCTCTCACGTTGCTCTTTTCTCGTCATTCCGACGCTCCTTTCGCAACCCATCCGCGCGTTGTCATTTTACAATAGGTAATGACCATAGTCAATGACTTAAGTCATTGACTATGGTCATTACCGAGAGTCGCCAAGCGGAGGCCCCCGCATTCCTTAGTTCAAGGCGCTGTCCAATGTCTGTCCCACTCTTGTATGCATAACGAGATTTGCGTAAGGGTCGAAGTCGGTCTCTGTCAAATTGATGAGGACTGTGCGACGGGATGCCTGCCAAGCCATACTCGGCAGAGTGGCGACCGGGTCCACCGTCAATGAGGTGCCAAGGATCAGCAGCAAGTCGCTGGACAGGATCCCGCGCAGCGCGGTCTCCATATGACGAATGTTTTGCTCAAACAAGACGACGTTTGGATGCAGGACCTCTTCGCAACTGTTCCTCTTGATACTCCAACCTCGGCATGTCGGCACGGGTTCGTGCAGCGCCTGATCCATGGCGTATTGTGCTCCGCATTCAGGACAATAGACATGCCGCAGGTTCCCGTGCAGTTCCCATACGGACTGGCTGCCAGCCGCTTGATGCAGTCCATCGACATTTTGTGTATAAATGACGACGTCTTTCCCTCGTCGTTCCAACTCCGCCAAGGCGACGTGTCCGGCATTGGGTTTGGCGTTGTGAAACGCCGGTGTAAGGAATGCTTCCCTAAAGGATTTCCAGAATTGGTCCGGCGTATCACGCAGGCAGGTGGCGGACAGCAACTCCGTCACACGGGGATTTTCCCATAAACCGTGTGCGGACCGAAAATCAGGCAGCCCCGACTCCGTGCTCATGCCAGCTCCCGACAATACGGCAATGCGTTGACTCTCCCGCAACCAGTTTCGCAGTGTTTGCAACTCCTCGTTCATTCCGCGCGCCCCCAAGTCGAAAGCGATTGTCTCTGCGCCGTAAATCATCAATTTTCGTGCAGTGAGTTTTCGTTCCTCCACTGATATGTTTGTTCATTATTATACATGCGTTTTGGCGCTGGATCCGTATTGGAGTTTGTTGGATGGCTCAGATGATGTCGGAGGGTGCATAATTACGAACGGGCGCCCGCAGGCGCCCGTTCTCGGTGACACGCGAATCAGTGAAATGTCACGTCTATTCTCTGACCGATCGCTTTTTGTGATTTGGGAACTCGAATTTCGAGCACACCGTTGCGGTAAGATGCTGTTGCGCCGGACTCGTCGACGGTCGCAGGCAAGCTGATCGTGCGGGCAAACTGTCCAAAATGCCGCTCCGTGCGATGCACATTTTCCCCTTTGTCTTCATAAGACCGATCGATGCGACCACTCAAATACAAGCGGTTGTCTTGAACGACAATATTCACGTCGTCCTTCTTGTCCAAGCCGGGAATGTCCGCCGAGACAATCACCTCCGTCGGTGTTTCACGCAGGTCGGCGCGAATGCGCGGAGTTGTTCCGCCAAACCAATCGTCATCAATGAACCGCGACAGCATCGGAAACGATTCTCGATTCAACACGCCAAAAGGATCATAAGGAACCAGAGCCATAAACCTACCCCCTCATAAGATTTCGGCTCTAGTCTTTCCGAAAAAAACGGGCTAAATACGCGATCCCGGAACGCGAATGACCCTACCTATGAACATCTTGCCGTGATCCGTGTTCGCTCGTCCATCGTCCGTGATGATGCGAGAGACATCCGGCCAGATCGGTCGGACGTCTCTTTGCGGGGCACCACCTTGCCTAACCGGATCCGACTCGTATTTACGCTTGTTTCGCAGCCTCAATTTCAATCGAGATCTGAACCTGATCCCCGACAAGGACGCCGCCCGTTTCGAGCGCCGCGTTCCAGGTGAGTCCGTATTCACTGCGTTTGATGACGCCCTGACCACTGAATCCGGCTTTTTCGTTCCCCCACGGGTCTTTTCCATATCCTTCGTAGGTCACGTGGAACGTTTCCGGTCGGGTTGTACCGCGAATGGTCATATCCCCCGTCACATCATACTCGCTGTCGTCCTTCTTGACGATCTTCGTGGACTTGAACGCCATCTTCGGATGGTTTTCTACATCAAAGAAATCGGCGGAACGCAGGTGATTGTCGCGATCCCCGTTTCGTGTATCGATGCTCGCGACATCCACGCTGAACTCAATATTGGCCGTCGTCAAATCTTCGAGATCGGCGTCAATCGATGCATCAATGGAATGAAACGATCCTTTCACTTTTGCCACCATCATGTGCTTAATGGAAAAATCAATACTGCTGTGTGCTGCGTCAACGACCCATTTTTGCTTTGCCATCGAGTATCCCTCCAGATTTTATTTACAAAAGGTTTATTGTCTTTCAGAACCTGTTGACCCGGATTTAAATTGTCACAATCCAGCATGCCCAGCAATCCTCAACTTATTGATAACCACCTTCCCATATTTTATTGGCTTACGTCACGTAGTTCGCGCGCCATGTAGGTTATAATAATGTAGTCACTTCTTTTTGTCAAGCAACTATTATAAAATACTTTCCAACAAAGGCGTTTCAACGGTAGAATTTAAGATGCGTTCTAAATGTCGTGAGCACTCTGATTAATTTTGCATGAATTTAGGTAATGTTTTTCACCGACGACTGCATATTCATAATTGATATTCCATTAAATGCTAAGGAGTGGTAACTTCCCATGAAGTCCATGCTTTATGCAGTGTCCTCCGTCCTGGCTGTTGGCTGTCTGTTGTCCGCCCCGATGATCAGCCCCGCATCAGCGTCAAGCGGCGCGGTCGCGCATGCGCCGAGGATCAAACTGAAGCCAAGCAGGACCACGGCAGCCAGCGGATATGGGTGGGCGTCCAGCAACTGGTCAGGATACGCACTGTCTGGCTCTGCAGGCCAATATAACAACATCACCGGGAGTTGGGTTGTTCCGGCTGTCCAACCCAGTAAAGGATCCACCTATTCATCGAGTTGGATTGGCATCGATGGCTTCAATAACAGCAGTTTAATCCAGACAGGAACCGAACAGGATTATTACAACGGATCAACACACTACGACGCATGGTGGGAGATTCTTCCTGCCGCCGAAACGGTCATCACCAATATGACCGTAAAACCAGGCGATCATATGACCGCTTCGATCAAGAATGACGGCAACGGCGATTGGACGATTACAATTAACAACGTGACTGAAAATGAATCATTTACAACCACTCAGGCATATTCAGGGCCCGCTGCGTCCGCAGAATGGATCCAGGAAGCACCGACAATTGGCGGCCACGTGGCAACACTCGCCAACTATGGCCAGACCACCTTTGATCCTGGAACGGTCAATGGCGTCAATCCCGGCTTGGTCATCGCCGATGGCGGCGTCATGATCCAGCATCGCAAGCAGGTCTCCACTCCCTCGGCGCCTGATAGCGACACGGACGGATTAAACGTCGCCTATGGTTCCACTGCCCCTTCCGCACCAACATCGTAGCGACGGCTCATACGACATAGCGGGCTGGGGAGAAACCCGGCTCTGGCCCACTATGGAATTCATGCCTTTACCAATTATCCAACTAACACATGCGCGAACAATCCGCCCACAAAACGAAAAATCGGATGTCTGCCAATTTTCGGGCGACAATCCGATTTTTACTTGCTACGACAGGATTTTTCTTGGTGGGCGATGACGGGCTCGAACCGCCGACCCCCTGCTTGTAAGGCAGGTGCTCTCCCGACTGAGCTAATCGCCCCTATTCAGTTGCTGATGCGCGGCGGATTTTGGTATCGCCTTCACTCGCTCTGTCAGTCACGCACCATCATACGTTCCTTCCATCACTCGTTCTGCTCCTTGAAATCCTCGCGCCCCTTTGTCGAAAAGATGGTGACCCCAAGGGGATTCGAACCCCTGTTCCCGCCGTGAAAGGGCGGTGTCTTAACCGCTTGACCATGGGGCCATGGTGAGCCATGCTGGACTCGAACCAGCGACACCCTGATTAAAAGTCTGCGATGACTATCCTACAGGACGCGGGAGTGAGTTGTCAAGAAAGTGATTCAGCCGCATCATACTCCGATTGTTCGCGAATACAACATTCGTTAAGAAGGATTGAAATTCACCCGTCATTGGGTAACAGTGTTCAATGTAGAACCCATATTCATCCGAACTACCTTCAGCGGGAAATGTACCTTGAATGTCCAGCCACCTCTGAATATGTTGACGAACACTGGGAACGTCAAGATTTTCGAACTGTCTTTCTACTCCCGGATTCTGCGATAAGAAGAGTTCTCGCTTCCACTCCCAGATACATCTGTCCGCACCGGCGCCAAGAAAAAACGAATGAGGAGTATCCACATTTACACTTACAGCCCGGATAGTTCATATCTTGTCACGCGCCGATTCTGGAATGCCGATATGTGAACGAGTCTGACTCTGGAAATCACACCATTCTACCTGGCTCCACGCGCATTCGACATTACACTGGAGTCGTACGGTGACGGAAGAAGACGAATATCGATAAAAAATGTAGAGAGAATATGCGCAAAAATGTGCTCGAAAATTCGACCAAACCATAGTATGATTCAGGGAGGTGAATATCGCGAACGAAAAGGGAGGCCCTATCATGACCACGACATTTTCCCCCGAGGAAATTATCCAGGCAAATCAATTGCGTTCACTGTCTCAAAGGGAATTGCAAAAGACCCTCGAAGTGCATGAGAAACTCGGAGTGTATTTCTCAAATAATGGATTGTCAGTTGTCGTGATGCAGTATCAGCGATACAAAGAGCTGGTCGAACGTTTGGAAGCGGTGGAAGAGGAACTGGAGAACATTGAATTGGAACGCGAGTTTGGACATCGAACCAATACACCTGCCGAACACTGGATCGAGCAGCCGGAAGGAATGTCTACTTTGGAGATGTATCGTCATCGCCAGCAAAATGGCGGCAAAGAATGAGACGGATCCATCATCCCGAATTCTTTGCTGTGGACTTACCTCGGATTGAGAAGGAGCTTGACAGCGCGGAGCGACTGGCCGAATTTTTGTACTGCTTCGATAAGGCCATTCTCGAAATCAAATTCGATCCAGCAGATGGTGCTCCGCTTAAGATGTCTCTGGCCGTGTATCGAAAAAAGAAGTTCCATGCCGTTCGCAGGCCGCCACATGAGATGAGAGCAGACTATCGGTTGATTTACCGATACGAAGCAATAACCGATACACTCTTTGTGCTGGGGGCTGGCAAGCGTAAGCCTGGCCAGTCTGACGACATTTACGCGATTCTCAATGCACGCACACCGATATGAATCTTGGATAAGCAATTTGCGTATTCCGGCCAACTAGGACACCCAATCCAATAACTCTTGGACAGCCGTTCCGGTAGGTCTTGGACAGGTGTGGTACCGTCCGTTGCGTTACTGTCTATTTACCAGTTTTCTCGTCTCCCTGCAAACTTTGCAGCTTCCTCGTGGATTCCCCTTTCAGCATAATCTTGTGCGCCGAGTAGGTCCGCTTGATTTTCTCCGTGTCGAATCACCGATCCTTCGAAGCGTCACACTTCCCTATTTGGACGTGAACATAACCCTTGAAATACACAAACCGTAATTTGGAACCGACAGAACTTATCCTACCTTGCAATAGATCACCCTCGGCCCTGCTCTTCACCACTCCCACAAATTCACCGCCCGTACTTTCATTCACTGCCATTGCAGTTGCACCAAAGTTGCACCAAAACGCAAAAAACGGCCTGTTCCCAGGCCGTCCCAGCGCGACAATCCGCGCCGTTGTAGGATTTTTTTGGTGAGCCATGATGGACTCGAACCATCGACACCCTGATTAAAAGTCAGGTGCTCTACCAACTGAGCTAATGGCTCAAAACTGCACGAGAGACAATATAGCACGCTCACGCGCGTTTCGCAAGTCACTGACTAACATACTAACAGCAGCTCACAACCCGTAGAGGAACGACGAACACTCCTGCACCTCGGATACGCCGCCGCTGCGGACACATCCAAAGGGCTTAAGGAAACCTTTGGCATAACACTTGAAGCCCGTGTGCCCAGGCGACTTGTCTATTGCGGCAAGGAACCAAACACCGCTTCCATCTCGACAATCTGGGTGCGATCCGCACCAGTTCCAAAGAGCAGCAACTGCGCTCCCGTAAGTTCTTCGATCCGTCTCAAGTAGGCCTGCGCCGTGATCGGCAACTCGCTGAACGACCTCACATTGCTGATATCCTCGCGCCACCCAGGCAAGGTCTCGTATACTGGCTCGCACCGCTGCAACTGCGAAAGAGAGGCTGGTATGTGACTGATCTCCCGATCGTCGAGACGATAAGCGACACAGATTTTCAATTCCTCAAGTCCGGTCAAGATGTCCATCTTCGTCACCGCAATGCCATCCAGGCCGCTCACACGGCGCGCGTGTTTTGTGACGACACTGTCAAACCAGCCTACACGGCGCGGGCGCCCTGTGGTCACGCCGTATTCGTGACCCTTCTCTCGAATATGCTCGCCCAGACTGTTGTTCAGTTCCGTGACAAAGGGTCCCTCGCCGACGCGGGTCGTATAGGCCTTAACAACTCCAACGACCTTGTCAATCTTGGTGGGACCAACGCCCGATCCGATGCAGACTCCACCAGCGACAGGGTTGGAAGCAGTCACATAGGGATACGTGCCATGGTCCAGGTCCAGCATGGTAGCCTGCGCTCCCTCAAACAACACGTCGTCTCCGCGCGTAAAACACTCATCGAGCACGACCGATGTGTCAACGACATGGGAACGCAAGGCTTCCCCATATCGCAAGTATTCTTTGGCAATCTCTTCTACTGAATAACCCGACACCTCGTAATATCTCTCGAATAGACGATTTTTCTCGATCAAATTTTCTTCCAGTTTAGATCTAAATACCTCGGGTTCCAGTAGGTCGCCCATACGAATGCCGATGCGCGCTGCTTTGTCCATATAAGCCGGACCGATCCCCTTGCGGGTCGTGCCAATCTTGCTAACGCCTTTGCGCTCCTCTTCCAGTTCATCGAGACGCACGTGATAAGGCAATACCAGATGGGCCCGATCGCTGATGGCCAGTCTGGCCATCGATATGCCTAGATCGCCAATTTCGCGCATCTCGTCCAGCAGCGCACATGGATCGATAACCATTCCATTGCCGAGTACACACAGCTTATCGCTGTAGAGAATGCCGGATGGCAGGAGATGCAGGTCAAATTTCTTCCCTGCCAGGCGAATCTGGTGACCAGCGTTATTGCCTCCCTGATAGCGCGCTACGACCGTAGCTTTTTCAGCCAGATAATCAGTCACCTTGCCCTTGCCTTCATCGCCCCATTGCGTTCCGATAACGACCACTGTCGCCATGCCGCATCTCTCCTATGGGATCAACCGTATGCCCAGGTGCTATCCTTAGCAAAAACCCCATCTGAGTGTAACAACGACCATCGCGTCTGTCAATGTACATATACGAACGATGATGGTCGAAACCCGGGTATTGTTCGTGCCTCATCAGGACCAAGTCCACACAATTTCACTCGGATTTGTTATGATATCCCGATAATTTTGCAAATCCGTGGCAAGAGATGCATCAGGGTTTAATGGGTCAATGTTCGTATATTCTCTCAGATTAAACACAGGCGGTCCGAACCACCACGATTTAAAGACGATATACCCCTGCACATGTTGCAACGGACCTGTCTGCAGATCTGTTGGAATGTTGTAGACCACGGCGAATTTGGCCCAAAATGAGAACATCATCACAAGAATCGCAACAAGACACGAATATCCAATGCGTTTAGTGATCTTTATAACTCGGAGACGAAATGCCATGCGCAGGCGTTTGGCGCGCCGTCTGGCGCCATAGCGGGTAGTGGCCACGATTTGTTCCGGATGCCTGGGCACAGGCGAGACTTTTCGGTCAGGACGCGGAACTGGCTGTAACGGGGAGACCGTTTTCTTGATCAGCCATGCGATCGTGATTCGCTCTTTTGGATGCGTGACCCGGCGTGGCGCAAGCGCCGAGTCAGTCGAATTTTGTCCATCATTGATCGATATCCCGATGTCTGTTGATTGGTCCATCATGATTGTCACCGCGCTGTTGTCTGAAGGGAGACGAATTTGTTGTAATTCTTGAGAAATACGAGTTCTACCTTCCCCGTCGGACCATTTCTTTGCTTTCCGATGATCACTTCAACGATATTCTTCTTTTCGGACTCCGGATCATAATAATCGTCTCTATATAGAAAGCCTACGACATCCGCATCCTGCTCGATGCTTCCAGATTCCCGGATGTCAGACAGCATCGGTCGCTTATCCTGGCGCTGCTCCACCGAGCGGCTCAACTGTGAGAGCGCAACGACAGGCACGTCCAGTTCACGAGCCAACCCTTTGAGAGACCGCGATATCTCCGAAATCTCCTGTTGCCTGTTGTCCGCTTTGCCTTTGCCGTGAATCAGTTGCAAATAATCCACCACCACTAGTCCTAGCCCATGTTCCAATTGCAATCTTCTCAGACGGGATCGCATCTCCGCCAAGGTAATGCCCGGGCTGTCATCGATGTACAACGGAGCCTCCGACAGAGATGCGATGCCCATCGAAAGCTTCGTCCAATCCTCATCGGCCAATTGTCCGCTGCGCAGCACCGATGCGTCAATATTGGCCTCTGCGCAGATCATCCGCTGAACCAATTGCTCTTTTGACATCTCCAGGCTGAAGATGGCCACCGTCTGGTGCGCGCGGACAGCTACGTTTTGGGCAATATTCAGGGCAAAGGCAGTTTTTCCTACAGAAGGTCGCGCCGCAAGAATAATGAGATCGGATTTCTGAAATCCGGAAGTCATTCGATCGAGTTCCGGATATCCCGACGAGACACCCGTCAATCCGCCTTTATGGTGATACAGAAACTCTATGCGCTCATAGGCGCTGAGCAGCACATCTTTAATGGGAGTGAATCCGCGGTCATTGCGGGTCTGCGCGAGCGCGAGAATACGCCTTTCCGCCTGATCCAAGAGGTCGCTCACGCTTTCGGTGCCCGCGTAGCTGGTGGCGGCAATCTCCGTGGACACTCCAATGAGCCGTCGCAGCATCGCGCGGTCCGTCACGATCTCCGCGTGATATTCGGCATTGGCTGCCGTGGGCACGGCACGGGCGAGCCCGATGATATATTCCACCCCGCCGCTTTCCTCAAGCTTACCCTGCGTCTGCATCTTGGCTGTAAGTGTAACAATGTCAACAGGCTCTCCGCGTTCGGCGATCTCCAGCGCAGCCTCATACAGCAGCCGATGAGCGTGACGATAAAAATCGTCTGGACGCAACCGTTCCGCAAGAGTGACAAGTACATCTGGAGCTATGAGAATCGCTCCAAGCACTGCCTGTTCCGCCTCGACATTCTGCGGAGGCAGTCGATCCAATGTTGGATCTGTCATCCAGAGGACACCTCCACTTAACGATCCAACTCTCCGAGCAACTATTGCGGCTGTACTTGAACGCGCAAATGCGCGGTGACGTCGTGATAAAGCTTGATAGGTACGATGGTCGTTCCGAGAGTGCGGATCGCGTCATTCAAAACGATTTTCTTTTTCTCGATGGAAAAACCTGCAGCATGCAGACCTTCCGCGATCTGCTTGGACGTGATGGCGCCAAACAGGCGTCCGCCTTCCCCAACCTTGACATGCAATTGAAGAGTAAACTCGTCCAGTTTGGCGGCAACCTCCCTGGCGACGGTCACATGCTGCGCTTCACGCTTCTGTTCTGCCGCACGCTGGTCTGCCAGTTCCTTTAGCACCTCGGGAGTGGCTGGTTTCGCGAGTTGACGAGGAAATAGAAAATTACGGGCATATCCTTCCGATACATTCTTTACCTCGCCTTTTTTCCCCTGATCCGCAACATCCTGCATAAATACGACTTTCATGACCATCCTCCCTATCTATCGACAGATTCATAAAACATCGTTCCACACGTTAATTATAGGGCTCTTCACGGCATTTACAATGAGACTCGCCTGATGGGCTGGCTCGGTTTTCCCGTAATACGGTCATGCCTGCCAGGCCAGGAGGGATCATGCATTGTACTGCCGCTCAAACAGGTACGGCTCACAGGCCGTAAAACTCGCTGCAGTACAATGCATGATCCCTCCTGGTGTGGATAGTCATTTTCATCCCACTAATGGATCTGTGAAGCGGCATGAAGGACTATCGCAAATGTCAGTTTTTCCTGGCTCTTGCCCGGAAATCTACGATGACGTCCATGACCCCCAACAATAAGTATAAAATTCCGATGACTGATACGAGCGCCAGCATCACGGCGAGCAGCATGATCCACACGCCAAACGGTCGCTTTCCCAAAAAGAACCACAATAACGAGAGAGCCTGTATGGTCATCAGAAAACTGGCTATCAGAAACACATTACTGACCAGAGATGCAAACAACGAACCTTGACCACTGCCTGCAATCAGCAACACAAAGCAAAAAAAATAGATCCCCACGACTATCGTCGGAAACTGGAGACGGCTAAACACCGGTTCGTAGCCACTGTCGCTTTTTTTCAGTAACACTCGCGTAAGAGCCGCGTTTACGAGCGTACCAACTCCACCCATGATGACGATGAATCCTGGAAAGTAGAGTTCCACCTGAGATTGAAGCGCCTGCACAGCCTTACCGAGAGACTGTCCGCCCAGCAGCGTTATCTGGGGATCCGCCGCCAATGTTTTTTTTACTTCAGCCATTATCAGTGGTAAGATCGCTATACCCGACCACCGCATGAGAGCCAATCCCGCGATAAAGAAGGCAATGGCAACAAGAGTTGCGTTGACAAGGGCCCGCTTTACCTGATTTCTCTGAAATCCCACCCCCAGTACATAGGCAAACAGGCTCACAAACAGGAGAATGAGCAAAGCGGACGCGATGGAACCCAAGACAGATAGTATGAGTAGAGCCGCTCCAACATAATAGCCGGCCCTTCTCCACTGCCCTCGCGCTACAAGCAGCGTCAACGGAATTGGCAGCAAGAGAGCTGCGATACCCCCGAGGGGCGTCAGCACGGTTATACACAGCAACGCAAAAAACCATACTCCATAGACAAAATCCGATCCTGTCACACGTCTCATCAGCATCACCTGTTTCCTGATCTGCTTCGTTCCAGCGCCCCACATTGGTAGATTTGTAACTTTTATAATTCAAGTATAATAAGAGAATGACTATGAAGCAGCAGGGAGGTAATATATTTGCGTCCGCGAACCAGCCTCTTTTTGATTTCATCTGTCGTGGTATTGGCAGCGACCCTGCTCGGCGCCCTGGTGTTCGATCGTTACACGGAAACAGGAAATATCGTAGAACATAACTATAACATCGCGTTGGGAGCTTCGGCGTTGCAAATTGTGAGGAAAATTACACCTGCCCTCGAACGCGCGCATCCAGCGCCCTTGCTAATCGCAAAGTTAAGAAAGCGACTGCATAGATCATTATACATTATGGAGCAATCCGGACTTCCTATCTTACAGATCGGCGCCATCGGAATGCACTCTCAGACAGTGCTCGCAGTTGCTTCCCAACCGGGAGTATTGATTCACGATATCAGACCTCTGTGGCTTAATTCCAGTCACGACGCAACTCTCAGTGAACAGTACTATAGCTCTTCGCTTCACACCCCCATTTACGAGGCAGTCTTTCCGATCAAACTGCAGCGGCGCTATGTAGGGGCCATCTATGTTGCGACAACTACTCAAATGATCTCCGACGAACTCAATCAAGTCTTGACGCATCAAATTATCATGGCTCTCCTCGTTTGCGTGGTCACCATCGGCGCGGGTCTGGTCATCGGGCGCCTTCTCTATCGTATGCGCCGGGAACCGTCCACCGTAGCCAACTGGGTCAATGCCCTAACCATTGATCCTACTGCTACTCGACCGCAATCTCTGTACTTGCTGGATCGGCTCTCAAACGTGATTCTCGACATGCGGTTTCGACTGTCTCAACAGGAGGCCCTGCTAAAGGGCGTGATCGATAACGCTCCTCTGGCAATCATCCATGTCTCTCGAAGCGGCCGTTGCAAGAGTGTAAATGAAGCATTCAGCAAGATGTGCGGCTTGTTGGCGAAAGAGGTGTGTGATCAGCCAATCGCTGATATCGGAAAGTCCCTTGGCATTGACCAGAAACTGATCGATAATGTAAGTCTCCAGCTAGACCGCGGCGTTGCGGTGCGCAACATGGAAATGGCGCTCACCCACGCTGTCTCAAGAGAGTTGCGGTATGTGCAGATCGCCGTCTTCCCAACGTATATCCCCACCTCGGGGGCGATAACCGGATTTGCCCTCTTTGCCGATGATATTACTACCCGCAAGCAATGGGAATCTTACACCACCCGGACGGACGGGCTCAACCTGATCGCAGAATTGGCTGCATCGACTGCCCACGAAATCCGCAATCCCCTGACTACGGTTCGCGGCTTCCTCCAATTACAGAAGAAACGCAATCCACCATCGGAGGGTAGAGATTACTTTCAAATTATGATCGAAGAAATTGATCGAGTCGACAGCTTAATTTCCGAATATCTCATGCTGGCGCGCAACTCGGTAAATGCTGACCGCACGGTTGTTGAAATCGGCTCCATTATCACCGATCTGCTGCCTCTCGTCACGGCAGAGGCCAATATGAAGGGAGTCGTCGTAAATGTATCTGATTTTCCCTGCGGCGGATGCCTGGTAAACAAGAGTGAACTCAAGCAAGTCTTCCTCAACCTGAGCAAGAATGCGCTGGACGCCATGGCAAGTGGAGGAGAACTTTCCCTGTACGCGTCTGTGGAAAATAGCGTCTACACGGTCATGATATCCGACACGGGCTCGGGAATTGACCCCGTTCACCTGGATCACATA
>JAJZEE010000126.1 GCA_021805735.1 Bacillota bacterium | reverse complement strand
CAATCGGCCGAATTTTCGTCTGACGGTGGATGTGGGCAACTTTCTCTGCGTGGATGAAGATCCTGTCGCTGCTGTGCAGAAATGTTTGCCATATGCAGCGATGGTCCATCTGAAGGACTTTTACGTCCGTTATGACCAAACGAGTCCCGGCCATGGATGGTTCCCCACCGTCGGCGGCCATTTCCTGCGCGGGGCGATGGTGGGTCACGGTGACGTGCGGTTGCGCGATATTGTCACGGTCATCAAACGGGCCAAGTACGATGGATTCGTATCGGTGGAATTCGAGGGCCTTGAGGAGAGTCGCCTGGCTTGTGAAGAAGGTTTGAAAAATGCCAAGGCCCTGTTGGAACAGTCCTGATTCCGACTGCTGAGAGCAAGCTTTGAACGCGAGAAATGAGCAGGACAAGGAGCTGATCGATTTGCTGCGCGCGCTCATTATTGGCGGCGGCGCCATGGCGCGGACACATGCCGAAGTCTACGCCCAACTGGCCGACGCCAGCGTCGTAGGGGTGGTCGATCCAGACGTCAGAGGCAGGCAGTTGGCCGCCGATCTGCATGTTTCATACAGCGAGAGTCTGAGCGAGGTGGACTGGACTGCGTTCGATGTGGCGCACGTATGCGCGCCGACGCCCTGGCATCGCGAGCTGGTGGTCGAAATCGCGAAAAATCACAAGCACATTCTCTGCGAAAAGCCGATTGCCAGAACACTGGCCGATGCCGAAGCGATGATTGCGGCGTGTGAACAGAGTGGCGTACGCCTGATGATTGGACACTGTGTGCGCTATTTTCCCGAATACAGGCGGGCCAAGGAACTGGTCGATTCGGGCCGGATAGGTCGCGTTGCGATTGCCCGACTGTTTCGCGGCGGATCGTTTCCTCCGACGGATACCTGGCAGGACTGGTATGCCAACCGGCATTGGAGTGGCGGCGTTTGCGTCGATCTGATGGTGCATGATTTTGATTTTTTGCGCTGGCTGTTTGGTCCGGTTGCCCGGGTGTTCGCAAAGTCTACATACGGTGAATCGAATCGAATTGAACTGACTCTGGCCACGCTTCGTTTCCACAGTGGCGTGATCGCGCATGTGACTGGATCATGGGCCCACACGGGGTTTGGCACTCGCTTTGAACTGGCCGGCAGCCTGGGTTTACTGGAGCATGACAGCTTTAAAGCGGGCACGGTGTCTCACGAGGCGACTGTTCCGCACGCGTTCGATGTAACGCAGGGCATTCAGGCGCCCAGAACTCACGTCCACAAGAGTCCCTACCGGTTGGAAATCGAAGACTTTCTCAATGCGATCGTCCATGACAGACCTTTTTACGTCACGGCGCACGACGCGCTGGAGGCGCTGCGCATAGGTCTGGCTGCCGAACAATCAGTCTTGACCGGGATGCCCGTTGACCTGTAAAACGCAAAAGGGAGGAAACCGGGTTGACTCGCATAGGAATTGTATCGACCGCGCACATGCATGCGCACAGTTATATGTCGGCTCTCGAGACGTTGCAGGATGTGACCGTTACAGGGGTTTACGATGAAGACACAGAGCGCGGGCGGCAGTTTTGCGAAGCGCGCGGCGTTCCCTTTCTAGGCGAAATGGACGCGCTCCTTGACGAATCCGATGCGGTGCTCATCGCCGCGGCCAACGCAGACCATCGGCGCTGCGTAGAGCAGTCAGCGGCGCGCGGCGTTGCCATATTGTGTGAAAAACCGATTGCGACAAGCGTCGCGGATGCGGCGGCTATGGTGAAGGCGGCTGAGTCGGCAGGCGCGCCGCTCTATATGGCGCTGCCGGTCCGTTTCGTGCGCGCCGCCGCTGAACTGCGAAAGATCGTCCGCGCCGGCAAGATCGGTCGGGTGCTGGCCATGACCGGAACCAACCACGGGTACATGCCGGGCGGATGGTTTATTGAAAAGGCGGTTTCGGGCGGCGGAGCAGTGATGGATCACACTTCGCACGTGGCGGATTTGATGCGGTGGATCGTCGGGAGTGACGTGGTGGAAGTGTATGCGGAGATCGATGAGCGTGTGCATAATCGCGGCATTGATGACTGCGGCATCCTGACACTGGGGTTCGCCAATGGGGTGTTTGCCACGCTTGATCCATCGTGGTCGCGTTTAAAAACCTATCCGACGTGGGGCGATGTGACGTTGGAGGTGGTGGGAACGACGGGCGTGCTCACGCTGGACGCATTTGCGCAGCGAGTCCATGTCTATGCTCCGGCAGAAGACGGACAGGCCACTCACCGATACGACTACTACGGCGATGATATGGATCTGTGGATGGTGGACGAGTTTGTGCGCTCCGTGCGCTCGGGGCAGCCGTCCGACATGCTGGCGACGGGCCTTGACGGCCTGCGCGCCCTGGAAGTGACGATGGCCGCCTATGAGTCTGCCAATAGTGGTCGGCCGGTGGCGATCACGCCGTGGCAACCGTGAGCGCCAGAAGTTTTCTGCTAATGCACATCCCCGCGATTGTCGACCGCCAAAATAGTAGCCGTTTGTTCGGAGCGGTTAACGGTTGTTAAGCGCGATGTTCCGCAGACGAGCGCCGGTTGCCTCGCCAGAACAGCCACAGCATCAGAGTCAGATACACCACATAGCTGCCTAACTGCAGAGCGGTGGGGTTGTCGGCGTAACCGAAAAACGAATGTAGAATATCGCCCAGCGTGGTGTTTTCATTAAGCAGCCTGCTCGAATTCCAAAGCGGATGCGCCCCAAAGCGGATCCACCCCAGTTGTTGCCAATCCTCAATGCCATTAGCCAACAGCCCAGCCGCAAAGAGCATCAACAGGGTGCCCATGGTGTTGAAGAAAGTGCCCAGATTGATTCGTTTGCCCGTCACATAAATCAGATAGCTGAGGAAGAGTCCCGCACAGGTCCCTATAATGGCGCCGATCGTCAAGAACAGTGGGCTGGATTTAAAGGCGATGGCGATCATGAAGACGACAGTTTCAAGACCCTCGCGACCTACGGTAACAAACGCGACCAACGCGATCGTCCACACAGTCTCACGCTGGATCGCCGTTGCCAGTCGCTCGTGTAAATCACTCTTTAACTGACGGCTCTGACGGTTCATCCAGACGGTCATATAGGTGAGGATTCCGGCGGCTACAAAGTAGGTGAAGCTTTCGATCTCTGTTTGCAACGCGGTTCCATCGTAATGGCGTATGGTCGCAAATATGACATAACCGCCGATCGCCGCGACACCCAGGGCGCCCCAGACACCGATCCATACATCCCTGAACCGATCCCTGCGCCCGACCTGTTTTAGGTAAGCCAGCATGATTGAGACAATCATGGACGCTTCCAGGGATTCACGAAAGAAGATCAGGAATGATCCAAGCATAGGGAATAAGTCCTCCCGTTTCATCTGGCTGCCAAGGCGCGTGATGTTGTGATGGTGAAGTTCTTTACTAGTGTACACCACCTTACCCGGTTAGTATATGAGTCATAAAAGGGGAGAACAAAATCACGAACATTGAGACAGCAAAATTGAATTATGTTCGTATTTGCTCTTGACTGGGATTAAATCATCGGTATTATTAAAAATAGAAGACGCGCTGCAGAATAATTGTCCGGAGGAGGTTTTTATGGAACCTGTCGCCAACGAGTTTTACGGAGAAGAAGTCCTTCATGTTGAACCGCACGGAATTGATCCGATATCCAGCCAGGAGCGCCATGGCAAGCCAAGCAGTTTATTTACACTGTGGTTCAGCGCAAACCTGGAATTTGCTACCTTGACCCTCGGTGTGCTGTCAGTCGGGCTTTTTGGTCTCAGCATGGCGCAAGCCGCGGCGTCCATTGTCCTGGGAACGGTCATGGGCGCGCTGTGCATCGGGATCCTCACGACATTCGGCTACAAATGGGGGATTCCCCAGTTGATCCAATCGAGGGGCGCCTTCGGATTCTTTGGCAATTTTCTCCCTGCCGGCTTCAACTTTATCGCAGGCATCGGCTGGTACGCCGTCAATACGGTGCTTGGCGTATACGCGTTGCAATGGCTGCTTCCGATAGGATTTTTGCCGTCGCTGATCATTATGATCGTTTTGCAGGCGGTGGTCAGCATCTACGGTCACAATCTGATTCACTGGGTAGAACGCGTTTCGGCGCTGGTTTTGGGAATCATCTTTGTCATCGTAACCGCATACGCGGTTGGTCATATCCATTTTGGGGTTCCTGTCAATGTGAAGGCGCCTCTGTACAGCGGCGCCTTCGGCTCCTTTATCCTGTCTGTCGGCGCTTCATTGTCATACATGATGGGCTGGCTCACATTCAGTTCCGATTACAGTCGCTATCTTCCTCAAACCACGCGTTTTGGCAAGGCGTTTGGCGCGTCGTTCTGGGGCAACGTGATCCCGGCTGTCTGGCTTGAACTGCTCGGCGCCGGGCTGGCGACCATCAAAAACGTCGCCACTCCTACAGATCTGGTCTCTGGGCTGATGCCGCACACTCTTGTGGTGTTCGCAATGCTTGCCATTATCCTGGGAACGGTGACAGCCAATGTACTGAACATCTACTCTGGTTCGTTGTCGCTGCTGGCTATTGATGTCAAGTTGATTCGCGCCGTGGTTCCAAAACGTTGGGTCGCCGCGATGCTGCTCGGTGTCCTGGGCGGAATTCTGTCCTACTTTGCCGGCGCCAAGGGCTACTACGGCAACTATGACAATTTCCTCTTACTGCTCGGGTACTGGATTAGCCCATGGCTCGCTGTTGTATTGACGGATTATGCTCTGTATCGGCGCTCGAGCCTGCGCATCGATCAGTTTTATGGCGAGAGTGGTCGCGTGAGAGCCGGCCTTTGGGCGTTTATCCTTGGTCTGGCGGCCTCCAGTCTGTTTTTCAATCAGTCTCTGTACATCGGTCCAATCGCGGCGAAGTATCCGCAAATTGGCGATATCTCATACTACGTCAGCTTCGTGGTGGCGGCATTGCTCTACGTGATCTTCATGAAATTCGGACAAAAGTCGTCTGTTCAGCGAAACGCGAAGGCAGCGTGACGCTGGCTTGACCGGAAACATCTTCGCGTTTCCTGTGACACTGGTGACACGCGCGCGCGCCACCATCAGGGAATGAAAAAGGCGCCGCGAGTTTTTCACTGATGCGAAGCCCGCTCAGGGAGGAGTCATATATTGCGCCCGTCGCGAGTTCGGCGTAGCCGTGTCTGAGCAGGGGCGCAATATATGACTCCGACCCGCACGGACGATCTATTTTCCGGGATAAGCGGCGCCAAAATGACGCTCCTCGTAGAGGGGAGCGTCTTTCTTGCGCTTATTTCAGTTGTGGGAAGCGGAGACAGTGGATCGCCTTTCTTCAATGGTGCGCATGAGACTGGCGAACGAATCAGCGAAGAGTGACAGACCCCTGCTCTTGAGGTCGGCTCCGATGGCCGCAAGATCGATGCCGTGTTCGAGACACAGGGCAAGCGCCCCTTCGTCATCCTGCGGGTGGGCGTCCACGGTTCTCCGAGCGGTTCCATGGTCAGCGAATGCCTTGAGGGTGGCGGGCGGCATGGTGTTTACGGTATCGGGTCCGATCAGTTCGTCGATGTAATGGACGTCAGAGAGACTGGGGTTTTTCGTGCCCGTGGACGCCCACAGGGGCCGCTGGACCTGGGCTCCCTTGCGCTGAAGCCTGAGAAACCGTTCGGCGCCAAACGTGTCGGCAAATGCCCGGTAGATCATTCGCGCATTGGCCACCGCGACTTTCCCGAACAACGCGGCCTGCGCGTCGTCTGTCGCAAGGGCGTCCACGGCGGCGTCGACACGGCTGACAAACACGCTGGCGACCGATGCTACGCCGTTTAACTGTTCGGCGTGTTCCACGCGCCGCTCCAGCCCGCGGAGGTACGCTTCAGCCACATTGTGATAATCGTCGATGGTAAACATGAGAGTGACGTTGACATTGATCCCCTCGCTGATCAGTTGCTCAATCGCCAGCAGTCCCTCGCTTGTGGCCGGCACCTTGATCATGAGATTGGGGCGAGCCAGGGCGCGCCACAAACGCCGTCCTTCCGCAATCGTCTGTACGTGATCGTCGCACAGCGCGGGCGGCACCTCCAGACTGACAAAGCCGTCTGCGCCCGCGCTCTCATCATAAACAGGCCGCAAGATGTCGCTGGCGCGCGCGATGTCCGCAAACACCAAGGCCTCGTAGATCTGTTCCGTGCTCTGTCCTTCGCGCGCCAGTCGCTCAATATCCGCTGTGTACAGATCGCTCTTGGCGATCGCATTTTCAAATATGGTCGGATTCGACGTAACGCCTCGCAATCCCTGGTCCACCAACTGCTGCAGTTCGCCATTCTCCAGCATGTCCTTGCGAATGTAGTCAAGCCACGGACTCTGACCCAGACTGACGAGTTGTTGCAATGGGTTCATTGCTGTCCACTCCTCTTCTGACTGCGTTGCACGGCGGATACAATGGCATCCTCGGTAAAGCCAAACTGTTTCATCAGTTCCCCGCCTGGAGCGCTGGCGCCAAAGTGATCGATGGCGACAACCTCGCCGTACGCCCCCACATAGCGTTCCCAGCCAAAGGAATGCAGCATCTCCACGCCCACTCGAACTCTGACATCCGGCGGCAGCACCGAGTGTCGGTAGGACTCATGCTGTTCGTCAAAGAGGCGGAAAGACGGCAGGCTGACAAGTCGCACGGAGAGTCCTTCTTTCTCTAAAGCAAGCTGCGCGCGATGCGCGAGGCTGACTTCCGAACCAGTGGCAATGAGAATGGCGTCTATGTGCGACCCGGATTCGGCGACAGCCACATAGCCTCCTCTGGCAACGCCTTCAGTGGCGTGTTGGTGAGTGTCAGGCAAGACGGGCAGTTTTTGCCTGGTGAGAGCCAGAGCGACCGGCCGATCCCTGTGGGTCATGGCAAAACGCCACGCAGCGACCGTTTCGTTAGCGTCTGCGGGGCGGATCGTCACGAGGTTCGGGATGATGCGCAAGGCAGCCACATGCTCAACCGGCTGATGGGTGGGGCCGTCCTCTCCCACACCGATGCTGTCATGGGTAAACACATAGATCACGGGCAGTTTCATCAGCGCCGCCAGGCGAATGGATGGGCGCAGATAATCAGAGAAGACGAGGAACGTGCCTCCGTACACATGCACGCCGCCGTGCGCGGCCATGCCATTGAGAATGGCGCCCATCGCGTGCTCGCGGACGCCAAACCAGATGTTTCTTCCATTATAATTGTCGATTCCGTATACGGGTTCGCCCTTCATCATCGTTTCGTTTGATGAGGCCAGATCGGCCGACCCGCCGAGGAAGTTCGGAATGGCCCTGGCCAGTGCATTGATCGCTTGTCCGGACGCTTGCCGCGTCGCATATTCCCCTTGCCCCGGTGTATACACGGGCAGATCCGCGTCCCACTGCGGCGGCAGTGATCCGGACAGAGCCAGTTCCAGTTCCGCAGCGACTTCCGGAAATTGCGCGCGGTAACGTTCCAGCAACTCGTTCCAGTGGTCTGCGCGTGCTTTGCCCGCCGCCGCCAACTGTGAGAAATGCTCCCTGACAGAGGCGGGAACCGTGTGGTCTTCGTCGAATGTCCATTGGTAGGCCTGCTTTGCCAATCGGGTCTCCTCTTTGCCAAGCGGCATGCCGTGCGCTGCGGATGTGCCCTGCCGTCCGGGGCTGCCGAAGCCTATGATCGTACGCACCTCGATCAGTGTTGGCTTTCCTCGATGTTCCAGCGCTTGCCGGATCGCGGCGTCGATCTGCGGGAGGTCGTTTCCGTCTTCTACGCGCAACACGAACCAGTTGGCTGCTTCAAAACGGGCCGCGACACTTTCGGTAAACGATCTCTCCGTGGGCCCGTCCAGCGATATATCGTTCGAATCGTACAGGACGACTAATTTGTCAAGACCGAGGTGACCGGCCAGCGACGCCGCTTCATAAGAGACGCCCTCCATGAGATCGCCGTCGCCCGCCAGCACAAACGTGCGATGGTCAACGACGGGAAATCCCTCGCGATTGTACCTTGCCGCCAGAAATCGTTCGGTCATCGCCATGCCCACAGCGTTCGCGAAACCCTGGCCCAGCGGACCGGTCGTCGTTTCCACGCCAGGCGTATGCCCCCGTTCCGGATGACCGGGAGTGTTGCTGCCCCACTGGCGAAACCGTTTCAGATCGTCGAGTGATACGTCGTAGTTCATCAGGTGCAGCAGACTGTACAAAAGCGTCGAGCCGTGGCCGGCCGAGAGCACGAACCGATCGCGGTTTGGCCATGACGGTTGCGCCGGATTGTGGCTCATAAAGCGGCTCCACAACACATAAGCCATCGGGGCGGCTCCCATGGGCAGTCCGGGGTGACCCGAATTGGCGCGTTCCACACTGTCAATCGCCAGGGTCCGGATCGTTGCGACGGCCAGATCGTCGACGGCGAATGTTGCTTGGGGTGTGAATGACGGTGACGCAGGTGAATTCGGACCGAATCGCGAGTTCGTCATGTCTGTTGTTGCGCCTCCTCCAACAATGTGCAATCTCTCCGCTTGTATTATGCCAGAAATCGGCCCCTGTCGCGAATATGGCCGCTGCCGGGAAGAACAGTATGGCAGTACGTTTCTCGCAGTCTATAGTCTCACAGACCGTAAATAATTATCAAACTACCGACACAACCTGTGGCGAAATTGGTAGAAATATAGTATTCTAAACTTCGTAAGACGCTGAGGACACTATGAAACGCCGTCCGTAACCTGGTCGCTTGGATGGCGGGGAGATCGTAGCGAATCCGTTCTTTCCTGAAAGCGAAGTTGGCTTTCTAGGGAGGAACGAACCATGAACAAACAAACGATCATGGCAGCATTAACAATCGTGGCGCTGGTATTAGCCGCCTCAGCGAGCCTGGTCTGGTTGGGTTGAAAAGGATTTATAGTTGAATGAGTTACTAAAGGCACCGCAACGCGGTGTTTTTAGTCAAGAAACATAGTTTCGGAGGTTGCCATATGTTGCAGATGGTGTTATTGATCTTGTCGGTTATTGTGGCTCTGCTGAGGGGCGGCAGATTGCAGCCGCTTCCCAAATTTGCGATGAGCGGCATTCTGCTGCTAGCCATCGCCATGGAGATTTCTACCGTTTGGCTCACAACCATGTCGCCCGAGCTTGTGTCGGTTTCCTATATTCTGATTCTCTTTTTCCTCTGGAAAAACTGGAACTACGCAGAGGTTCGGATCATTGCAGTCGGCGCGTCGCTGAACGCGCTGGTCGTCTGGGTGAACGGCGGGATGATGCCCGTACTGACTTCTTTAGCGCGAAAGACCGCCTTGCCGATGAAGGAGTTTCACGCAAACTACTTTTGGCACACCGCGTTGACACCGCATACGATTTTTCCGCTGTTAAGCGACATTATCTTTATTCCGTACCCCACGCCAACCGTCATCAGTTGTGGCGACGTCTTCGTGTTCTGTGGGATCGTCTTGCTGATCCAGCGTCTGCTGGGGCGCCCGATCAAGCTCTCCATGCTCATGGGCGCCAAGGAATAGGGGTGTAACAGGTGTCTGTTTCGAGAGGTGTCTGGCGACGGTCCTACTTTGGACTTCTTTCGATGATTGGCTTTGGAACTGTAGCACTTTCGCTGTACCAACTGAACAACGCGTCGCAGTGGGCGGAAATCCTCACCGTTATGTTTCTCATGGTGGCGGTGGCTTTTATTCCCTTGGTAAGGCTTCCCGAGATGGGTATAACCCTCAGCAACCTGTTCAACATCTTCCTCATCATTGTGGTTTCTCCTTGGGCTGCGGTTTGGTGTATGTTCCTGGACATCGTCGTCCAAGCAGTGGTAGGACGTATGACCCTGCTGCGGGTTGCCGTTAACACGGGGCAACTTACTCTGGCCATTTTGGTCACAGGCCTTGTCTGGGAGGCCGAGCGGTACACCGCGATTCCGCTTCCTTTGCAACTGATTGCCTGCAGTCTTGTATATTTTGCTGTGAATGTCGTGTTGCTGGCGGGTATCCTGTCACTCAGCAGCGGCGATCCTTATGTTTCCGTCATGCGGAATATCGTGAAGGTGTTTTCCGTACCCTACCTTGCCATGTTGGCCATAGGCTCCATTACAGCGATGCTTTATAACTCATATGGTGTGTCGTCCGTGCTCATTGTCGTGGTCCTATACCTGTTTATCCGGTTTATGTTGCAGAAGCAGTTGAAAGACGCCGCCACGATCCAGGGATTCGCCGACGAGATGCACAAACGGTACAACGCGTCGATCACTTCTCTTGCACACGTGATCGATGCGCGAGACCCTTATACATATGGGCACTCGCGGCGTGTCGCGGAAATGACCAGACGCATTGTGCAACACATGGAACTGGAGTTTGACGCTGAGGATGTGTACTTTGGAGGATTGCTCCATGATGTGGGGAAAGTGGCGATCAGCGACGATATTCTGTTGAAACCGGGCAAACTGGATTCCAAGGAATGGAATAAGATGATGCAGCA
>JAJZEE010000125.1 GCA_021805735.1 Bacillota bacterium | reverse complement strand
GCACCCTCCCTGTCCGAAACCCAGTAAGGTTCAAAACCCAGACTCAGGCGTACGCAATGTTCTGGCCACGCCTCAAAAGACGGACGGAATGTCGTGTAAAAATTGGTCAGCACGATGTCTCCATCGGGAATGTATTGTGGCGCCAGATAGGGCACAAATGTAAGCTTAGCTCTCAATTCATAGGCGACGGGCTCTCCCTGTGGACATACCACTTCTGTGTCATGTCCACGATCCGCCAGAGCATTGGCGATCTGAACCAACACTTTACACCCGCCTCCGATATGCAATGACCCCACCGGAATGACTACTCTCATACTTTTCGCTCCCGTCCTGGAATCGCCCCCTACACGATATGGAATCGGATTGCCGCGAGATAGTGTGTTTACCCATTTGCATCAGTTTTGGACCCCTGCCTGCACCGTGTTGACCAGTTGTCAATACACTAGACAAACAGAGGAGGGGAATGACCTTGGACTTGGGCGGTCAGCGCGTCCTGGTTACCGGAGCCGCCGGTTTCATAGGGAGCCATCTGGTTGAACGATTGCTCTCGGCGGGGGCTAAGATCCGGGCTTTCGTTCACTATAATTCTTCCAATTCCATTGGATATCTGCAGGACATCCGGCATGGACAGATCGAGATCTACAAAGGGGATCTGCGTGATCCCCATGCAGTCCTGAACGCGCATCAAAACATCGACACCGTCTTTCATCTTGGTGCGCTGATCGCGATTCCGTATTCCTACCAATGTCCAACCGACGTTGTCCATACCAATGCATTGGGTACGCTCAACGTCGCTCAGGCCGCGCTGGCCTGTGGAATTAAGCGGGTCATCCATACTTCCACCAGTGAAGTGTATGGCACCGCCCACTACGTTCCCATGGATGAACGACACCCCCTGCAGGGCCAGTCGCCGTATTCGGCCAGCAAAATCGCGGCTGACAAAATCATGGAGAGCTTTCATCGCGCCTATGGGTTGCCAGTTGTTACGGTGCGGCCTTTCAATGCTTATGGACCGCGGCAGTCACAGCGGGCTGTCATTGCGACGATAATCCAGCAGGCCCTCTACGCTAATGAAATCCAACTCGGAAATCTTCATGCAACCAGGGACTTCACATTCGTCGAGGACACGGCATTCGGGTTCATGTTGGCGGCCCAGTCAGACGCGGCCATCGGGAGCGTGTTCAATTTGGGTTCAGGGTATGAAATTTCGATCGTTGACCTGGCCGCGAAAATACTCCATGTTGTCGGTCGGAACATCCCGGTCTGCAGTACCACAGAGCGTCTGCGCCCGGAGAAGAGCGAGGTTGATCGACTGTGCTCAGACAGTGCGTGGGCGCGACAGACGATCGGCTGGAATCCGCAAGTGACACTTGACGAAGGATTGGTGCGCACAGTGGCGTGGATGGCGCAAAGCAACGCGTCTGCCCGATCCAACGACTATGTGTTGTAACCAATATGATTCTTCAGATGCTATCCGATCGATGAATTCGGCCGCCGGATAGACCCATACTGCGGGAACGAGGTGGATCGCATGAAGGCCGTGATCATGACGGGCGGCGAAGGCACTCGAATGAATCCCTTGACCAGTGTGACGCCAAAGGGATTACTGCCCATTGACGGTACGCCGATTCTGGAAATCATCGTTCGCCAACTGCGACATTTTGGATTTCCATCGGTGACGATGGCCTGCGGATACATGGCGAACTACATTCAACACTATTTCCGGGATGGAACAGATTTTGGCGTCGCCATTCAGTACCATGTTGAGTCGGAACCACTCGGAACCGCGGGCGCTTTGCAATATGTGAAGGATTTGCGCGAGGCCTTTCTCGTCGTGAACTGCGATGTACTCACCGATCTCAATTTTCGGGCATTCGCTGATTTTCATGGAAACGGCGACGCTCCGTTGACGATAGCCTCGCAGCAAAGGAATGTACCCATCGATTTCGGGGTCCTCGAGACGGTCATGGATCGGGTTGTGCAGTTTCACGAAAAGCCCAGACACTCCGCATGCGTCAATATGGGCATCTACATGATGGATCCCGCAGTCCTGACCTACATTCCGCGCGACACGCCGTTTGACGTTCCCAGTCTGGTACGCGCGTTGCTGACAGCCGGTCAGACGGTGCGTCACTATGAGAACAATGCGTATTGGCTGGACATGGGTACACATCGCGACTATCAATTGGCGGACGAAGTGTTTTCTTGCAGACGCGATCAATTTTTGCCGGGCGACCGCGTATGAGCATCCGAGCTCTGATCACCGGTGTGAATGGCTTCGTGGGCAGTCACATGCTCGAGCTTCTACTCCGTCACGACGTATCCGTCACCGGACTGGGACTTCGATCGCTCCCGCTCCAGGTGAAGCCAACGTGGCGATACATGGTCTGTGATCTCACGGATTATCCGATGGTCGAACGCGCGCTCTGCGATGGCGACTTCGATGTGGTCGTCCATCTGGCGGGTGTTGGCGCGGCATCAATCGCCAGGAGTCACCCGCGCGACACACTGATGGCCAACGTGGCTGGAACGTGGAACCTGCTTGAATGCTTGCGACAAACGCAGGGCAACCGACTGCGCCGGCTTGTCATCGCGGGTTCTGCGCAAGAATATGACAGTCGCGGCGGAGCGCGTCTGGGAGAGGACGCCGCCTTGGCTCCCGATAGTCCGTACGGCTGGACCAAGTGCTTGCAGACCTCAGTTGCGCGCATGTACGCCGCTGCTTACGGTCTGCCCATCGTCGTGGCGCGCGCGTTCAATCTCATTGGTCCAGGAGCGCGAAACGGCGTCTGCGTCGAATTGGCACAACAGGTAGTCGATATTGAAGCAGGACGACTGGCCCCTTGCATTTGGCTCAAAGACCCAGGCATCGAACGGGATTTTCTCGATGTTCGCGACGCTGCCCAGGCGTTTTGGGCTCTTCTTCAGGCGCCGGCCGTACAGAATGGCGAGATCTACAACGTATGCAGCGGACAGGCGATTTCCGTGGCCGAACTGGCGACCCTGTTCCATACACAGTCTCACGCGCCATTCACAGTGGGAACCGTCGAACCGCGCCCCCATCGTGAGGAACCGCCTCGCCTCTGTGGCGATAACAGCAAGCTGCGCGCAACCACTGGGTGGGCGCCAACCACGCCCCTGGCGCAAACGATCACAGATATACTGAACGCCGTCCGTGGTGAAGGGTCCGATACGGCGAGGAGGGAATCACAGTGAAAGTTGCCACCATCATGGGAACGCGTCCAGAAATGATCCGCCTCAGTCAGATCATTCCGAAGTTGGACGCATGGGCGCAAAAGCATATCCTGGTCCACACCGGCCAGAATATAGACCCCGGCTTGCGAGATGTCTTCTATGAGCAACTGGGAATCCGGCAACCCGATTACTTCCTTGAACAGACTGGGTGTTCCCTGGCCAATCAGATCGGCGACATCTTCGGCCTGGTGGAAACCATGATTCACCGGGAAACCCCTGACGCAGTTCTTGTACTGGGTGATACTACTTCCGCCCTCAGCACTCTACTGTGCACTCGACTGGGTGTCACAGTCTATCATATGGAGGCTGGCAATCGCTGTTACGATCCATCCGTTCCCGAAGAACTGAATCGTCGAGTCATCGACGCCGTCTCTTCGTTCAATCTGCCTTATACCAGAACCAGCAAAGAGAATCTGCTGCGAGAAGGGATCTCTCCCCAGCGCATTTGGGAATGCGGCAACCCTATCTTCGAAGTTTTGCAACGCTATCGACCTGAAATAGATACAAGCGAATCGTTAGACCAGTTACATGTGCAAGCTGGGCAATATCTGCTCGTTACCGCCCACCGCGCGGAAAATGTTGACAATGAGAGCCGCCTGCGCAATATCGTCACAGCTTTAAAGGCCGTTGCAGACCAGACTCGACTGCCCATTATTTGCAGTGTACATCCGCGTACGCGCGACCGCTTGGCGCACTTTCAAATCGACGGCAGCCATCCACTCATTCGCTACTGTCCGCCGTTCGGCTTTCCTGACTTTGTCAGTCTTGAACAACACGCGGCGTGCGTGATCACAGACAGCGGCACCGTTCAGGAGGAGTGCTGCATCCTTGGGGTGCCAACTGTCACCATCCGCACCAGCACCGAACGTCCGGAAACGGTAGCGTGCGGCAGCAACATCGTATCCGGCCTCGTCTCGCACCGAATTGTCGAAGGGATTTTACTCATGCTGCAATCCGATCGGCATTGGACAGTTCCCGAGGGATACACGGATGGTCACGTATCCGATAAGATCGCTCAGTTTATTTTGGGAGGTTTGTGTCATGTTTGAAGGGACAAGGATTCTGATTACGGGCGGCACTGGATCATGGGGGCAACAGTTGGCAAAGCGCCTGCTCCGGGAAAATCCCGAGGAGATTAGAGTCCTGTCGCGCAATGAATTTGCATTGGTCACCATGGAACGGTCCCTGGCGGACCCGCGCCTGACATTCCTGATCGGCGATGTACGAGATCTGACAGCGGTTGGTCGGGCATGTGAAAACGTCGATTACGTTTTTCATCTGGCGGCTCTCAAACACGTTCCGATCTGTGAACGACAACCCGAGGAAGCCATTCAAACCAACATCAAAGGCACGGAAAACGTCATTCGCGCCTGCATCGCGTCTCGTGTCAAGAAGGTGGTCGACGTCTCGACGGATAAGGCTGTCGATCCCATAAATCTCTATGGCATGACGAAAGCAGTCGGCGAAAAACTCGTGATACACGCTGATACCCTGTCCCCATTCACGCGATTTTTCTGCATCAGGGGAGGTAATGTTCTCGGCACCAATGGGAGTGTGGTTCCCATGTTTCGGGAACAAATTCTCAATAATCAGGTTGTGACGCTCACGTCCCGACAGATGACGCGCTTCTTGCTCACGCAAGAAGACGCGATCGAACGCTTGCTACAGAGCATGCGCGCCGCCATCGGTGGGGAGATCTTTGTCATGAACATGAAATCGTGTCGCATGGTTGATTTGGTGGAGATACTGATCGAACGGCTCGCGAACCAGCAGATCAATGTTCGTGAGATCGGCGTCCGCCCGGGCGAAAAACTCCATGAGGTATTGGTCTCTGCCTCTGAAACGGCGCGAACACGCTTGCTTGACGAGAACCTGTATGTGATCCTCCCTGCCACAGGCGCAACGGATGCCCACAAGACTTACCACGTACTTCCATCCGTTTCGTTCGATGTGTATGAATCTGGTTCATCCCTGATGTCTCGGGCTGAGGCTGAACAATTATTGGAACAGGGGGGATTCTGTCGTGAATCCGAATGATGGGAACGTGTCGGATGCACGGGTACATGCTTCGTTGACATGTGAGCGAGATGAGGCCCAGCGCACCCAGGAACCATACGGACCCTCCCGAGCGCGCGTGTTGGTGCTTGGTGGCCATGGTATGGCCGGACACATGATCGCGGCCTATCTCCGGGAACTTGAAACAGGCGACATCTGGCATACATCAAGGCGCCCCTGTGCAGACGCCCAGTGCGTGCGATTGGACGTGCTGCATGAAGAGGAATTTGCCGATTTGGCCGCGCAAATTCATCCAGACGTGATTATCAACTCGGTTGGCCTACTAAATGAAGACGCGACCAGACACGTACAGGAATCCATTTGGATAAACGCCCTTCTTCCGCATCGCCTGCTGTCTCTGACAAAACAGTTCGGGTCACGATTGATCCAGATCAGCACCGATTGCGTGTTCTCTGGCAAGCGTGGTCATTACGCAGAAACAGATGAAAAAGACGGTACATCCGTATACGCCAAAACCAAAAGTCTAGGGGAAATCGATGATGACGCCGCGTTGACGATCCGCACCTCCATCATCGGCCCAGACCGAAACCCGGAGGGCATTGGGCTATTTCATTGGTTCATGCGACAAAGTGGAGACGTACGAGGATTTACGCAGGTGTGGTGGAACGGCGTCACCACTCTGGAACTGGCCAAAAGCATTGTCTGGGCGCTGGAGAAGCCAATTTCCGGCATCGTTCATCTGGCCAATCCGGAGATGATCTCCAAATACGCGTTGCTGCGTCTCATCCAGGACACATTTCAACATGAACAGGCGCGTATCATCCCCTGTTCCGAGTATCGAAATGACAAGACCCTCGTCAATACCCGATCAGATTTCCCGTTTCCGGTTGCCTCCTACCACAATCAGCTGGAGGACCTTAAAAACTGGATCACAACTCACGGAAAGGAACTGTATCCCTATGGCTGACGTCGGGATTGTGATGCCTGTCTACCGCCAGCGCCGGGCACATCTGCAAGCGGCGCTCGCCAGCGTTTTGCAGCAATCCTATGCAGACTTTCAGTTGGTCATCGTTCTCGACGGAACGCCGGAAAAAGAGAGACGGATCGTCATGGAAGGCGTGCGCGGCGACCGCCGCGCGCACATCGTGTCATTGCCTGGCAACAGCGGAGTGGCCAATGCGCTGAATGTCGGCTTTAAAAGGTTGAGAGTACGTCAAGACATCCAGTACTACACCTGGGTGTCCGGCGACAACGTGTACTATCCTCACTTTGTGGCCCGCTTGCGCCAAAACCTGGAGAAAGGGCCGGACAGTCTGGGGCTCGTCTACAGTTGCTACCGCCCCATCAACGATCACGGCAGATCGCTCCTCAGCGACATGCATGTTGCGAATCACGTCAAATTGCAGGACCAGCCCAAGGGAAACTTGCTGGACTCCTGTTTCATTGGCGCCTCCTTCATGTATAAACGGGAGTATGCGGACAAGTTGGAGGGATACTGGGCCCAACCCGTCGAAGATTATGAGTTTTGGCTGCGTCTGACGGAGATTTGCGACATCCAGTATATCCCCGAATTTTTGATGGACTACCGGGTGGCGTCCAAACACAGTCTATCCAAACAGCTTCATGAATCCCCCGCACGGCATCGTCAATGGCGATATATGTTCCACTCCGTCAAACACGCCGCGCGCCGTCGACGCGGGATTCTCTACGAGACGACGGTTATCTTCCCGCTTGCGGACGCATCCCTCGATCTCGAATCAGACTATGAGTTTCTGCTGGAACAGTCATACAGTAACTTTAGGATTATTCTTGTCGACACTTCCGAAACATCCGATGTGAGTAAAAGATTGCTGGCAATTCCCGATCCGCGCGTCGAGTGCGCCCTGTTGCCAAAAGCGAGTATCGCAGACGCGATTCGCGTAGGGCTGCGCGATGCCGATACCCCCTATACTTTGGTGTATGGAAGCCCTTTGGTCCATCCCCTGTCACGCCTGCACGTCCTGGCGCAGGCCTTGCGAAACGCGCCTGGGCAGACCGCAGCGGTCTCCTGCGACGGAAGCGCACGACAACTTATCAGCAGTAGAGACATACTACCTCCGGAAGACTGGCATTATAACGAACTGTGTCGGACCCATATCCTGCGGCGCTGCTTCGATGCATGACCCTTCATTCACACTTCAAACGAACTCTTCAGCGCAACCACCCGATTGAACACGAGTCGATCCGGCGAGGTCAGTCTGGGATCGACACTGAAGTAGCCGTGTCGAAAAAACTGAAACTTATCATACGGCTCGGCCCGCTTCATCGTGGACTCCACAAAACCCTGAACGATTTTCAGTGAGTTTGGGTTGATCCGTTCCAGCATCGCGCCGGCTCCATCGTCTGAACCGTCCTTCACCAACTGCTCGTACAGACGAAACTCGGCAGCCACTGCATCGGAGGCGCTCACCCAATGAATCGTGCCTTTCACCTTGCGCCCTGTAAACCCTGACCCGCTCTTTGTCTCCGGATCATACGTGCAAAGCAGTTCGGTGATCTGTCCATCGGCATCCCTGACGACTTCCTCACAGCGGATAAAATATGCATGCTTCAGCCGCACCTCACTTCCTGGATATAGCCGAAAGTATTTGGGCGGCGGATTATCCATAAAATCATCCTGTTCAATGTAAATCACTCTGGAAAACAGCACTGACCGCGTGCCGAGTTCCGGGTTCTCGGCGTTGTTTTCCGCTTCCAGCCACTCCGTCTGTCCTTCCGGATAATTGGTGATGACCACGCGCAACGGCCGCAACACGGCCATGGTTCGAGGCGCCTTGAGTTTGAGATCCTCGCGCACAAAATGTTCCAGCATGCGTTCATCAACCATGCCGGTGCTCTTGGCTACACCGAGTTCCCGTTGGAAGTTGCGAATCGCTTCTGGCGTATAGCCCCTGCGGCGAAGTCCTGAAAGCGTCGGCAGACGTGGATCATCCCATCCGTCAACCACGCGTTCGTTCACGAATTGTTTCAGTTTGCGCTTGCTCGTCACGATGTTCGGCAGGTTGAGCGGCGCAAATTCATACTGCCGCGGTCGATTCGACATCTCGCATTCGCGCACAACCCAGTCGTAGAGCGGTCGATGGTCCTCAAACTCGATGGTGCACAGGGAATGGGTCACGCCTTCAATTGCGTCTCCAAGCGGATGCGCGTAATCGTACATCGGATAGACGCACCACGTATCGCCGGTGCGATGATGCGTAGCGTGGGCAATGCGATACAGAACCGGATCCCGCATATTGAGATTCGGGGAAGCCATGTCGATTTTCGCGCGCAGCACTTTAGCGCCGTCAGCATATTCGCCCTTTTTCATGCGCGAAAAGAGATCAAGGTTCTCCTCGATGCTCCGGTTTCGAAACGGGCTCTCCTGGCCTGCCTCAGTCAGTGTTCCGCGCGTTTCGCGAATGCGTTCTGCGGATAAATCGCACACATACGCCCTACCCTTTTGTATGAGCAGCCGCGCGCGCTCATACATCTCCTCAAAATAATCAGAAGCGAAGCACAGACTGGCCCACTCAAACCCGAGCCAGCGCACGTCTTCCTCAATCGCCCTCACATATTCCTCATCTTCCTTGAGCGGATTGGTGTCGTCAAAGCGCAGATTTGTCCTGCCGCCAAACTCAGCCGCCAGTTCAAAATTGAGACAGAGAGACTTTGCGTGTCCAATGTGCAGGTAACCATTGGGTTCTGGAGGAAATCTCGTGACAACTTGCGCAGTCTGTCCAGAACTGACATCTCTGCTGATTATATTTTTGATGAAATTCGACGGCGTCGATACTTTATCCAAGTGTCCCCATCCTCTGTTCTATATGAATTGCCAAAGCTCCTGTTGTCATTAAATCATGTCGTACAAAAACAGGCAAATGGACGAGCGACTCCCCGTACAATTGATCGATAGCTCATCATGCCATGTTCGCATAGACGAGAGTACATTCACGCCAATTGCAGGCTCCCCGTTCTCGTGTTACCCTACGGGAGGTTGTGCGAAATGGGTTCAGTCGCATACGGGAAACAGCTTGGAGGTTGTTATGGCTACGGTTCAATCGGCAGCATTGATAGACAGGCAAGCGATCACGGGTGGACTCAACGACGAGCAGCGCACCGCAGTGGAAACGACGGAAGGGCCGTTGCTCATTCTGGCGGGCGCAGGTTCTGGAAAAACGAGCGTCATGACCCGACGAATCGCTCATTTGATGGGTCGCGACGACGCCGTTGATCCGTGGAATATCCTGGCGATCACATTCACTAACAGAGCGGCCCGCGAAATGAACGAACGCGTCGAACAGCTTGTCGGAGAAGCGGCCAGCGACATGTGGATGTGCACATTCCACTCCATGTGCGTGAAGATTCTTCGCCGGGAAGCAGAGCGAATCGGCTATCAGAATAATTTTTCCATTCTTGATGCGGATGATCAGGTGTCCGCCATCAAGCAATCGATGCTCGATCTGAACTACGACCTGAAAAAATTCGATCCCGCAGTGGTTCAATGGAAGATCTCCGCAGCCAAAAATGATCTTCTGACGCCCCGCGAGTTGAAGAAAACGGTTCGAAAATCTCTGATCGACTCCGTGACGGCGGCCGTCTATAAGGAATACCAGGCAAAGCTCGTCAGCATCAACGCTCTGGACTTTGACGACCTGATCTTTCGGACAGTCGATTTATTTCTCACCCATCCGGATGTGCTGGAACTCTACCAAGAGAAGTTTCGCTATATCCACGTCGACGAATATCAGGATACGAATCGCGCCCAGTATACGCTCGTCAAACTGCTGTCCGACCGGCACCGCAATCTGTGTGTGGTGGGGGACTCCGATCAGGCCATTTATCGTTGGCGAGGGGCCGATATCTCGAACATTGTCAATTTTGAACGCGACTACCCAGAAGCTGTGGTCATAAAACTGGAACAGAACTATCGATCCACCGGCACAATTCTCGACGCCGCCAATGCCGTGATCCGGAATAACAGTCACCGCAAGGACAAGCGTCTGTGGTCTGCCAAAGGGGAAGGTGAGAAACTCGCAATTTACGCCGCGTTGGACCAAACCGATGAAGCCATATACGTGATCGCAAAGGTGCAGGAACATGTGGAAAGCGGTGGGCAGTTCAGTGATTGTACGGTGCTGTATCGAGCCAACGCGCAGTCGCGAGCCATTGAAGAAGCGTTTTTGCAGGCTGCCATAGATC
>JAJZEE010000124.1 GCA_021805735.1 Bacillota bacterium | reverse complement strand
ATTGTCCGTGACGAGAAACAGATCGTCTTCCTTGATCACCCGGAACCAATTCATCGCGTTCTCTTCTTTCCAAAACCTTTTGGATTTTTGTCGTGGTGTATGGTCATTTTCGATCCTCAACGGACTTTGGAACTCGTCAAGTGGTATCTCTGACAACCAATTCGGGAGCCAGAAGAACACCCTGAGGCGTAGCGTGATCCTTCATCATGGCCACAACCATTTCAGCCGCTCGCATGCCCATCTCGCTGCGTTTTTGACGTATGGTCGTCAAGCGCGGAGTCGAAAATTCCGCCAGTTCAATGTCGTCGTATCCCACAATCGCCAACTCCTCAGGACTGCGGATCCCCAACTCCCGCGCGTACTGGAGGCCGCCGATCGCCATCAGGTCGCTGGCGAAAAACACGGCCGTCATGTCGGGATGACACTGCAACAGGTGTTTCAAGCCGTCTGCGCCGCCCTGCAGTGTGAAGTCCGCTTCATGGACTTGCGTATCGTCATACCCGAGACCAGCCTGCAGCAAACCTTCCTCATAACCCCTTTTACGGTCCCGGCTTACAGCCGCCTGACTGTGCCCATTGACAAAGCCGATCTTGCGATGTCCTCTGCCTGCCAGGTGCCGAATCACCAACTTTGCGCCATGTACGTTATCCGTCATCACATACCCACAGTGGTCACTGAGCAACGGCAGGTCAATCACGACGCTTGGCAGGGGCGAATCAACCACCTCCTGGATGTACGGGTCATCAAGGCGTATTCCCATGACAATCACACCATCCAGACGGCGTTCCATGCAAAAATCAAGATAAGACACCAGTCGCTGACGAGCGGTCGTTGTACTGACCAGAATCAGATCATAACCGAGTTCCGCAAGTCGATCATGCATGCCATACAGTACCTGAAACATGAAATAATGCCCTGCGCGCTCCTTCGTCAACTCCGAAACCAGCAGGCCGACCGTTCTCGTCTGATTCATGACAAGGCTGCGCGCAACCGCGCTGGGGCGATAGTTCAACTCTTCTGCAATACGCGTAACCTTTCTGCGCGTCTTTTCACCAACATCGGAGTAGCCGTTTAAAGCCCGCGACACCGTCGTGATGGACACTCCCGCAGCCTTCGCCACATCCCGAATCGTGACTGGCAAGCAATCATCACCTCAATAAACAAACCACCATAACACTTACAGTCAGTCTATCTAAAACGTTTTGGATTTGCAACACTAGCAAGCAATTATTTTATAGAAACCCATGTTTGAGTTTTGCGAGACGGTGAGATTTTGCTTCGCAAAACTCAGACATGAAAGCCTAGCCCCACAGCGCGCCCCATTTCTTCATCTCTTTGAGCACACCGTGAAAGGCGGCGCCCTTCTCGGTCACCGAATACTCTACGGTTACGGGAACGGTCGCAAATGCCCGACGCGAGACGACTCCGTGCTCCTCCAGGTGACGCAATGCATCTGTCAGGGACTTCGGACTGACTGCGCCCAACTGGCGTCGCAACTCGTTGAACCGTTGCGGTCCGTGGTACAGCTCACGCAGGATGAGAAACGACCATTTGCCGCCAATAATGGCCAATGCTTTCTCGATCGAACACTCCGGAACGGAAACGTCGTCAGACACCGCCTCATCGTCCGCAGCGGAATAGAGAAGCATGGGTGAATGCGTGTCCACCGCTGAACGATCCGCAACTTCTTCCCGAGCCTCGGTGTGCGCATCCGTTACAGCGTGCGCGGCACGCATACCTGTTACAGTACGACCGCTCAAGACTGCCACCTCACCATTTCGATATCTAGTATACTATTTGTAATTATATCACCTGTACGATACTTCTTCAAATCGGGTACCAAGCTTGATACAATAGCGGCGGGGAGTCATTTCACCATTCATACGCAAAGGAGAGATCATCATGCGGTACCGCTTTATGGGCAAAACCGGCCTGAAGGTCAGTGAACTGTGCCTGGGGGCCATGACGTTTGGCCGCGAGATGGACACCGGGGAGAGCCACCGCATGCTCGACCGCTTTGTCGAGGCAGGCGGCAACTTTATAGATACGGCTGACGTGTACACGCAAGGGGCGTCGGAGGAGATCGTCGGATCCTGGCTGAGAGGCAAGAATCGTCATGACTACATCATCGCGACAAAGGTTCGCTTTGCGATGGGCGGTGGTCAAAATGATCTTGGCCTCAGCCGCAAGCATATTCTGGACGGGATCGAGGCCAGCCTGCGTCGACTGGGTACAGAATACATAGATCTCTATCAGGTGCATGCGTGGGATCCCGTCGTCCCCTTGGAAGAGACCCTTTCCACACTCAACGACCTGGTCAGACGCGGATTGGTTCGCTACATCGGCGCGAGCAACTTCCGTGCCTGGCAGTTGCAGAAGGCCGTCCACATCAGTCGGCACAACGGCTGGGAAGCGTTCACCTGTTTGCAGCCGCAGTACAATCTGCTGTCGCGCGCGACCGAGTATGAACTGTTGCCACTGTGCGAGGCGGAAGGCCTCGGCGTCATCCCGTGGAGTCCTCTGCGCGGCGGCTGGCTGTCCGGCAAATTTCACCGTGACATGTCAGCGCCCCCGGAAGACACGCGCGTGGCGGCCGCAGAGAAGCACGGATGGGGCGAGAACTGGACAAACTACAACAACGAGTATACCTGGCGTGTTCTCGACGCGCTCTATGCGGTTGCCAAAGAAGCAGAGAAGACGCCGGCGCAAGTGGCGATCAACTGGCTGCTCTCCCGTTCGGCTGTCACCGCGCCGATCATCGGCGCGCGCACAATGGCGCAATTCACCGATAACCTTGGAACTGCTGACTGGTCTCTCTCTGCGGAACAGGTGTCCAGACTGGATCGCGTCAGCGCGCTGCCTGTCACTTATCCGTACGATGACGCGGCGGAACGCCAGCAACGCGCGGGACGAGACTGACGGGTTGACGCTTTGCCCGTGACTCGCGCGCAACTGCGACGAGACGGAGAATCGCATCGGCAAGCGATCCGTTGATCCGTTGCGACCCATTGACCAGATTCAAAATGACAACTCACCAAATTTCGGAGGTTGATTCCCATTGAACAAACGTAAACTCGGCAAGACGAATCTGCTCGTATCGGAGATCGGTTACGGCGCATGGGGCATCGGAAACAGCGGCTGGCGAGGCGCGGACGACAAAGAATCGATCAACGCGCTGCACCGGGCGATCGAACTCGGAGTGAATTTCATCGACACAGCCCTGGTCTATGGCGAAGGGCATAGCGAGAGGCTCGTAGGTCAAGTGGTGCGCGAGCGCTCAGAGACCATTCACGTCGCATCAAAAGTTCCACCTGCCAACCGGCAGTGGCCTGCCCGTTCCGGAGTTCCTGCAAGCGCGACGTTCTCCGCCGCGCACGTGATCCAGTCCACTGAAACATCGCTAAAGAATCTGGGGCTGGACACGATTGACGTGCAGCAGTTTCACGTGTGGTCGGATGAATGGATGGAGCAGGGAGACTGGATGGAAGGAGTGCAAAAACTGAAAGAGCAGGGTAAAATTCGCTTTTTCGGTGTATCGATTAACGACCACCAGCCGACCAACGCCCTTCGCCTGATTGAGACTGGTCTTGTCGACACTGTGCAGGTGATCTACAATCTGTTTGATCAAAGCCCGGAGGACGAACTGTTTCCAGCATGCCTGAAATACGACATTGGCGTTATCGTGCGCGTTGCACTTGATGAAGGCGGGCTCACTGGCAAGATCACACCCGAGACCACCTTCCCGGACGATGATTTTCGCAATCGATACTTCAAAGGCGACCGTAAGCGGGAAGTGTACGAGCGGGTGCAGGCGATCACGGCGGACCTTGGCGTGAGCCTGGAGCAGGCGGCTGAAATCGCCCTGCGCTATACACTGAGCCACAGCGCCGTCTCCACGGTCATCCCGGGGATGCGCACCGTCGCCAATGTGGAACGCAATTGCGCCCTCGGCGACGGTCGCGGGTTGCCGCAGGAGCAGGTGGAAAAGCTCAAAGCGCATCGCTGGATCCGCAACTTCTATCAGGGTGACTGACAGGGTGACGGAAGGCCCACACCCGAACTCTGAGCTCTGAACTCGAACTTATGGCCGGGGTGTAACCCCCGGCCATAATGCAGCCGCACAGAGACCCACCGCATCGCTCGACTCCTTTAGTCCCAACGAAATCGCCATAGTGCAATGGAAAAGAATAATAAACCCATGGCCAATAGAGCAGTGACTGAAGGAATTATGGCTGACAGTCCGTTGCCATACACCAATAGCTGATTAAAGCCGTCCATCGACCAGGCAGTCAACGTAATATGCGCAAAAGTTTGCATCCAGTGAGGAACGATATACAGCGGCCACCATGATCCACCCAGAGCCGAAGATGTTAAAATAATAAGGATTGACAGCCCTGTCGCCTGTGAGCGCGTCTTCGACAACGCAGCAATCAACATGCCGAGTCCTGTCGCCGAAAACGCTGTTACAATGATCAGCAAACACAGCGCGGCGAGACTGTTCCCCAACCACATCCCAAATACCAGTCGTCCGACAGCGAAGAGAATCGCGGCTTGCAACAGCGCCACAATAAAATTGCTCGACAGTTTTCCGCCGATAATGTCGACTCTGCGTATGGGCAAACTACGTAATTTTAGCAATGTTCCCGATTCTTTCTCCGACAAGAGCGAGGCTCCTGCAAAACTCGTTCCAAAAAGCATGAACATGACCGCGTATCCCGGCACATTGGACTGAAAAGCAGATGGCGTATGCGATGCGTCACTGATCACGCTCTGCGCTTGTATCCGCAGTTGATCATGCGCAATGATCGACTGCGAACTTCGTGCCACCTGTGCAGGGTTGAGGCGAAAGCGCAACGGATGGCCCAATTGTGCAGACAGTGCGGCTACAGCGTTCGACTCACCCTGTATCTCCGCTCGCACAGCGATGTCACGCAACTGTATGCCTGCAACGATTTTAGACAGGATATTCCTGACAACCGATGGAACCACCTTGTCAGTGGGGTCCTGCAATACGATAAGAGCAGCCTGCTTCCCGTTCTCCACGTTCCGAGAGAAACCTTGTGGGATAACGATCGCCGCCTTGTCTGACTGAACCTTCGTCCTGGCTTGTTGAATCGTCAGCGGAACGACTTTCCCCGCTCCGTTTTTTGCTGTCGTCTCAATGTGCAATGCAGATAACGTCCTCAAACTGGAGACAATTTGATTGGCAACCTTGCCATGATCCAATTGCACCACAGGTACAGTGAACACCTGATAGGTGGGATTAAACAAACCCGACAGCGCAAAACTCGCCACCGTGATCACGATGATCGGTGTCACAAACAGCCATATCAGTCCAACCCAATCACCGAGTTGCAAACGGATGTCTTTCCACGCGATAGTAATCCATGCCATACATTGCACCTCAGTCCCTCAGACTTCGACCTGTAAGTGCCAAGAAAACAGTTTCCAGACTCGCGCCGCTGACGTGCAGAGACGTCGGCCGCACAACGGTCCGCACTCGCTCAACCACCGTTCCCACAATATCAACGGCCGAATCGGCGAAGAGTTCCAGACTATTCATTCGCGCCACGGCGTTTGACACGTTTGGCAACCCCTTCAGACTGGCCAATATATCCTCAGTCAGTTCACCGTCAAAACCGATTGTTATCGTCTGTCCACCGATTTTTGCCACCAAATCTTGCGGTCGATCGCAGGCTGTGATCCGTCCATCGACGTAAATCGCAACACGATCGCAGAGGTGTTCGGCTTCTTCCATATAGTGTGTCGTATAGATGACCGCAATCTTTCTTTCACGCACCAGATTCTTGATGGATTCGAAAATATGGTTCCGCGACTGAGGGTCGACACCCACCGTTGGTTCGTCAAGCAACAGAACCGCGGGTCGATTCAAAAGTCCAACTGCCAGATTCAGCCGTCGTTTCATGCCTCCTGAATACGTTCTAACCTTCTTGCCTGCCCATCCACTGAGTTGCACAATGTCCAAAACATCCGAGATCCGTTCTGCGCACTCACGTCCCTTCAGACCATACAGACTCGCAAAAAAAGAAAGGTTTTGATAGCCGCTTAATTCGGGATACACGGCAAGATCCTGCGGAACGAAACCGACAATCTGCTTGACTCTCGCAGAATCCCTGACGATGTCCATTCCCGCAACGAACGCCTGTCCACCGCTCGGTTCCAAAATTCCCGCCAACATGGATACAAGAGAAGTCTTTCCCGCTCCGTTAGGGCCAAGCAGACCGACAATCTCCCCTTCCCGGACAGTAAAATCGACCTCGTTAACGGCTACAAGGTTACCATATCGCTTTGTCAGTCCACGTGTCTCTAAGATCTCCTCCCTGCTCAAATACACGCCACCACCTTCGCATGCCCATATTTGTATTTTCATACATAATAGTTTTTATTTGCACAATTTGAAATAGTCTTTTTGGACTATAGCACCAACCCGCGAGAGTGGTGCGCGACAATCCGGTCAATCGTCGCCTCGGTGATATTTCCGAACATTGAGCGCTTCCTTCAACGCGAAGCACTGCTCCAGGTCAATCTGGTAAACATTGGCGAGTGCAACGACATAGTACAATACATCGGATAACTCTTCCTCAATCGTGCCTTTAATTCCCCCGTCATCGGTCATCCGGAGATCCTTGCGCAACGCCTCAGCCAACTCCCCGACTTCCTCGATCAGTTTCTGAAAGTATCCGTGCCGGGCCCGCGGATTGAAGTCCTTCCCCTGAATATAATCCTGCAGTGCGCGCAAAGTCATGGCCGGGTTCAACACGCTGTCTCGCCTCCGCTGTCTCGATAAAGTCACTATTATATTATCAATACTCAGGGATGAGAACTCACTTGGGGAGACGCTTATTTGCGTTTCCGATGCAACGGCTTCTGAACTGATCACTCATTCGGATTGTGGCTCTGTGTGAATGTGTCGCGAAAAACGATGTATACCACGCGTTTTCCCATTCATGGAGGGAAGTTCAGTCGATCCAAACGATACGTTCATGGAAGATTTGATATGGACCGTACCTTCCTCAAAAAAACAGCGCATCGTCTTGACATAGGGGGTCTCAACAAAGCGCCACGTCATGACGAAGGAGTTCTCATCCTGCCATGCGCCGCTCGCGACGATGCGGGAAGTGTTGGGGTCGATCTGCACTTCGTTTTCTGTCCATTCCTCAAACCCGATCAACACACGGTGTTCCCCGCGTTCATCCCATTGTGTAAAGAGACACTGTCCGTCCGCCTGAAATTGAAACTCGATGAACTCTATCCCCTCTGTGTTTTCCTCCATTTCATACTGCAGATCGGGGGGAGGGGGTGACTGAACCCGATCTGCGCGCGCGGAACCCGTCTGCGCTCTTGGCGGGAGAAGTGACAAACCTTCCAGTTGTTGTCGCAGGGCCGCCAGGGCTACAGCATCCTCGTCCACCGCAGGGTCTGTCGCTGCGGGGCGTGCCGCCGCATCTTCGAGGGCGGGCAGCAAGTGTTCCCAAACGCAATCCAGGATCGCTTGCATATCCCTGACACCCGACGTGATGGCAAGGACCGCATGCTGGTCTGGCATGATCACGCAGAATTGACCAAACGCGCCGTCTCCACGGTAGGCGCGATGGCGGCAGCGCCAGAATTGATACCCGTATCCCTGCTCCCAGTCGCTGACACTTTCGCTCTTCACGGGCAAGAACGGGGTGGTGGCTTCCTCAATCCACGATTCCGGAAGAATGCGGTTCCCCTGCCACAGCCCCTTTTGCAAATACAATTGCCCAAATTTGGCGATGTCTTCGGTCTTCAGGCTGAGTCCAAATGCGCCCATATTGATGCCGCGCGAACACTTGGTCCAGGTGGCGCCGACAATGCCGAGCGGCTGGAACAGGCGCGGCTGCAGGTACTCGAACAACGTCTGCCCCGATACCTGTTGCACAATCGCGGACAGCATGTAGGTCGCGCCATTGTTATAGGAGAAGTGGGCGCCCGGTTCGAACTCTACGGTGCTGTGCAGGAAACCTCTTACCAAATGTTGCGGGTGCGTGGCTCTCATGCGAGTCATGGCATCGTCGTCGTGGCCAGTCGTCATGGTGAGCAGATGGCGAACGCGCATGGACGCCATCCGCGCATCGAGATCGCTCGGCAAGTCATCCGGAAAGAAAGACAGAACCGGATCATTCACGGACAGAAGTCCTTCGCAAACGGCCAGTCCGATCGCGGTCGACGTGAAACTCTTGCTGAGCGAGTACAGCATATGGGGCAGATTCGCTCTGTACGGACGCCACCAACCTTCTGCCGCGACCTGACCGTGGTGCAGGAGCATAAAACTGTGGAGTTCGAGCTCTTTCGCTTCGACAGCCTTGACAAATTCAGTGATGGCGCGCGATGAAATGGCCTGCTCTTCTGGTAGACTGCGAGGCAATGAGTGGAGTTCCGACATGCGCGACATTCCTTCCGGGTTATGTAGTTCTCGTTATCCTGCAGTGGTTGCGCCCGTGTGATATTCTTAGTATATCGATTCTCTCGCGTCCAGTGGACCAGTCCAACAGAATCATTTTCATGGAGGGAAACAATGAATTTACATCAGAGCAACTCATCGTATATCGTATACGTCGGAACCTATGCAGAATTCGATGCACCGGGATTGTACGCGTATTATCTGGATGTCAACGCTGGTGTGTTTCAACCGATCAGTTCTCTCACTGGCATCGAGAATCCTTCATTTCTCGCCGTACACCCTCATGAAAACGTGTTGTACGCAGTAAGCGAACGGGAAACAGGCGCAGAAGTCGTGGCCATCGCCCTGCTGCCGTCAAACCACATGCAGATCCTGAATCGCCAGTCGTGCACAGGATCTGGACCATGCCATCTGAGCGTGAACAGCACCGGAACACGCCTGACCACAGCCAACTACGCGGGCGGCAGCGTCAGTCTCTTTCCCCTGCTGCCAAATGGACACATCGGGCCAGAGACTCAGTGTATTGCTCACCAGGGAACTGGCGCGCATCCGGTTCGTCAGACGGAACCGCACCCGCATGCCGCTGTCTTCGATCCCACCGATCGCCGCGTACTCGTTCCTGACTTGGGAACGGACCGTGTGGTCGTCTATGAGATCAGCGACGATGAACCGAGGCTCACGCACCGCGGCGAGCTCCGAATGCCGGACGGCACGGGCCCGCGGCACATCGCCTTTGCCCCCGATGGTTCGCATATGTACGTGATCAACGAACTGAACTCGACCATCACCGCCTGCGCCTATGACTCTCGCGAGGGAATCATCGAACCCGCACAGACACTGACGACCGTGCACGCCGATGCGCTCGCAGACAATTATCCAGCAGGCATCGCCGTCGGTGTAAGCGGCGACTTCCTCTATGCGTCCAACCGCGGCCAGGACAGTGTCGCCGTGTTTGCCATCAATCGCGAAACCGGACACCTGCAGTATCAAGAGCATGTTGCGACAATGGGCGCAACCCCAAGACACTTTACGATGACTCCCGACGGTCGCTATTTGCTCGTGGCCAATCAGGACTCAGACAACATTGCGACGTTCAGGATCGATCCACAGACAGGCAGTCTGGAACCAACCCCATACACGGTCCATGTTCCGAAGCCTGCGTGCGTGATCGTACGCCCGACTTCCGGGCAAAGTTGATCTCGTTTTAGCGCCGCAAACCGCTTCCTTCAGGGAGAGGTTAGGCGTGTCACGGCAGAAAATCGTTCCCGGAACGCTCAACGCACTCTCTCGATTTGCACTATGCTACAGCCAGAATACGTCATGGACAGAGGATGTCGCCCATTGAAGATTCTCAAGGCGTTCCGCTTTCGCCTGGAGCCTACGGATGAGCAGGCTCGTAAGTTCTCGCGATATCTGGGGTGCATGCGCTTTGTGTGGAACAAAGCCCTTGCGCTGCAAAAGGGTCGGCTGGAGGCGGGCTATCCCTTATTGTCGTATGGAGAATTGGCGAAACTACTGACGCTTTGGCGGCACAGCGAAGAGTACGGATTTTTGGCTGTCGCTCCCGAGCATCCGCTGCAATGGACACTCAAGTTCCTCATGCAGTCCATCATGGCGGCTTTCGATTCCTCCAACCCGGCGCAGTTCCCGACCTTCAAGAAAAAGAATCGGAACGAGGCTGGTCTTCGCTACCCGGACGTCAAGCAGATCAAACTCGATTTGACGACGAACGATCAAGATGGCCGAAACGTCTTCCCGAAGGTGTTTGTGCCCAAGGTTGGCTGGGTCAAGTTTCGCCAGTCGCGAGATGTTGACGGAATCATCAAGAATGCGACGGTGACATGGCGTGCGGGTCACTGGTACATCTCATTTCAAACAGAAATCGAAATTCCCGATCCAGTCGTTCACCCCTGTCCATCAGAAGTTGGCATTGACCGCGGCGTAGTGCACCTTCTGGCATTGTCCGACGGAAGCTTCGTCGACGCACCGGGCTGGTTTCGTCGATATGAAGCGAAATTGGCTTGGGAGATGCGCAAGCTTGCTCGCATGAAGAAGTTCTCGAAACACTGGCACAAGCAGGTGGCTCGGATTCAACAATTGCACGCCCACATCGCCAATGCCCGTCGGAATTTCTTGCACAAGGCATCCACAACCATCAGCCAAACCCACGCGATGGTGTTTGTGGAGAATCTGAGTGTGAAGAACATGACCAAATCGACAAAGGGCACGAAGGAGAATCCAGGCCGGAATGTACGGGCCAAGAGCGGTCTGAATAAGGCTATCCTGGATCAAGGGTGGTCAATGTTTCA
>JAJZEE010000123.1 GCA_021805735.1 Bacillota bacterium | reverse complement strand
GCGCATAGCCACAGCCCCTTTCAGTGAGCGTTCTCGACCAAAAGGTTAGCACAGGACCCGTGGTGATACAATGGAAGTTCAATATACATAAGTTGTTTACTTATATAATTGTCTTGTGTTATAATGGCCAGGTTCATGACATAACAGACTTCACTTCTGACGTTCCACTTCAGATATCCCACTTCAAAGGAGTGTACGCAACGTGGCCGAACCGGTGGAAACGGAACGCATCGCTGCCGCATTGATGGCCCTTCAGCAACGGCTCGGCGGCCAGTATGGAGCCTTGTCGCGTCCACAGTTTCGCCTGCTTCTCGCCCTTCGGGCGGCTCACCGGACGATCTCGGAACTGGCAGACACCGCGCGCATCTCGTCGCCGGGCGTTACACAGATGGTCGACAAGTTGCAGACGGCCGGATACGTGATCCGACAGTCCCATCCCGACGACCAACGTGTCGTCCTGGTCCAAATGACGGCGTCTGGAGTTGCAGCGTTGGATCTTGCGACAAACGAATACCACTCCCGCGTAGAAGAAGTGTTATCCGCGCTAACCGACACCGAAAAGCAGTCGCTGCGGATCCTGCTCGACAAGCTCGTGTAGCCACGCCAAGCAACACCCAACGGCGCGCCTTGCACGCCCCGCGCACCCACACGCGGTCATGCATGCCACACGCAACCACACGCAACCTCGCGCCTTCGCCCCATAGCGACCGCACCGCGAGAATTCCAATAATAGCCGAAAGGGGTGGATACATATGGATTCCCCCGCCGCGCCTTACACACTTCGGGGTTGGCGTTCCCTGCATCCCACTACGCGCAGACTGATCTCTGCCCGTTTCCTGCGCAGCATTGCCCAAGGCGCGTTGGCTGTTGATTTTGTACTGTACCTGCACCTTCGCGGTTGGAATGCGCCGGAGATCGGGTTGCTCCTCATGGGCGGCGGCTTTGCCGGCGCCGCACTCAGTCTTGTTGTCGGCGTCAGCAGCGACAGGATTGGGCGCAGGTTATTTCTCCTCATTTATGAGGCTGGACTGGCGCTGGGAACTGGCGCCGTGCTGTTTACCCAGAACGTCTGGCTGCTCGTTCTCGTGGCCGCGCTGTTTGGCTTTGGACGCGGCGCAAACGGCGCATCGGGTCCTTTTGCCCCCGCCGAACAGGCCTGGCTTGCCCAGGATATTCCCGCCATGAGACGCGGAACCGTGTTCAGTTTCAACGCCGCGCTGCAATTCTGGGGGATGGGTCTCGGGTCCATTTTGAGCGGATTTTTACCCCATCTGTTGCCTGGCGCAACCGGACCCGTCTCCTATGACCCCCTGTTTGCCCTGAACCTGATCATTGCCATCATCAACTATGCGCAGATTGCCACATTGCATGAGGAGTCACCGCAAAAGGGTGTGGCGACCCTTGGCACGGAGCCGACAGCGGAACAGGATGAAACTGCCCTGCGCGCCCAACACGCTGAGAATCTGGCGATTCGCCAACATGAGAATAAAGCCCTCACACTGCTCACCATTGTCAATATGGTCAACGCGTTGGGCGTTGGCGTCGTGGCGCCGCTGATGCCTTACTGGTTTTCCGTCCGCTTCGGAGTCGGCCCGGAGGCCATCGGGCCTGTCTTCGGATTGACGTTTGTGTTCACGGGGCTGTCATCCCTGTTCGTCGGCCGTCTGTCGGAACAGATCGGCCTCACAAAGTCCATCCTGCTGCCGCGACTGATCGGCATTGTAACCCTGATTGCCATGCCTCTGGTACCGACATTCTCCATTGCGGCCGTGCTCTATGTCATCCGGTCGATCGTCAATCGCGGCTCCATGGGCGCCAGACAGGCATTCAGTGTAGGGCTTGTCCGGGATCAGCGGCGCGGACTCGCAAGCAGTCTGAACGCCGTCTCCTGGAATGTTCCCGCTGCCATCGGCCCAGCGGTCGGAGGTTGGTTGCTGGGCATGGGATCGTTGTTCTGGCCATTTGCTCTTGCCTCAGGCCTGCAACTCGCCTATATCGTGATGTTTGCCGCCATGCTGGGTCCTTACGATCCACAGCGCAAGCAGGCGAGCGCGGGATGACCACTCCGGCGCGGGCAACGGATTATTCATCCTGCATCAGGGCTGCCCGCCACTCCGCCAGACAAGCGGCGTCGATCTCGCGCTCCCGGCAGGTCACGCCATGAAGCGATACTGAGCCTGCACCAGCTGCCGATAGCGACCACGCCGCTGCATCAAAGCCGCGTGGTCGCCCCGTTCCACGATTTCCCCATCGTGAAACACCAGGATCTGATCGGCGTCGCGAATTGTGGACAACCGGTGCGCCACGACAAACGACGTCCTGTTCACAAGCAGCGCCTTCAGGCCCTTTTGGATGAGCTGTTCCGTGTGCGTATCGATGCTCGCAGTGGCTTCGTCGAGAATCAGAATGCGCGGATCAGCCAGAATCGCCCTGGCAAACGAGAGCAACTGGCGCTGCCCCATGGATAGACGGCTGCCGCGCTCCCGCACCTGCGTGTGATATCCGTCTTCCAGTCGCGTGATGAACTCGTCCGCGTAGACCGCCCGCGCTGCCTCCATCACTTCCTCGTCAGACGCGCCCGGTTTGCCGTAGCGGATGTTGTCGATGATCGTTCCCGAAAAAATGAAGGTGTCCTGAAGCACGATGCCCACCTGGGAGCGCAGGCTCTGCAGTTTCGCGGCGCCAATGTCCGCACCGTCGATCAGGATGCGTCCGGAAGTCGGTTCATAAAAGCGCGCCAGAAGATTGATCACCGTACTCTTGCCGGCGCCGGTATGGCCGACCAGGGCGACAGTCTGCCCGGCCTCGACCACAAAAGACACGCCGCGCAGCGCAAGCTTGCCGCGCTCATATTCAAAGGAGACGTCCTCAAACCGCACTAAGCCGTGAATCGCCGGAAGCGCCTGCGCCTGACCACGATCGACTACGCTCGGCCGCGTATCCAGATACTGAAAGATGCGCTCCGACGAAGCCATCGCGACCAACAACTGATTGTAGACCTGACCAAGTTGCGAGATGGGCGTCCAAAAGTTCCCCAGATAGTTTGCAAACGCCACCAGCAACCCCACCGTCACCTCGCCGACGGACAACAGATGAATCCCGTACCAAAGGAGCAGCACTGTTCCTACGGCGCCCGTCAGATCAACGATCGGTCCAAAGATCGCGCTGAGTCCGACGGCTTTGCGAAACTCGTTGAGGTAGTCGCCGTTCATGTACTTGAAAAACTCCTGGTTCGCCTCTTGCCTCACATATGCTTCTGTAACGCGCACGCCCTGTATACTCTCATTGAGATGGGCGTTGATGCGCGACAGGCGAACGCGCACCGTTTGCCAGGCGCGCCTTATCATGACGCGCAGGCGCGTCGACAGAATAAACATAAACGGAACGACAATCATGGTCACAAGCGCCAGTTTCCAATTGAGGCTCAACATGATGATCACGATGCCCGCCAGTGTGAACATGTTCGTCACGCTGTTGATGACGCCGTTGGTAAACAGGTCTTGCAAAGAGTTTACGTCGTTCATGATCCGCACAAGCACAGATCCTGCTGGACGTTTGTCAAAAAAGTCAAACGACAGGTCCTGTACATGACTGAACAGCTCTTCCCGCAACTGACGGATCACGCTTTGCCCCAGCCAGTTGGTAAACCGAATGCGATAGTGTGTGGCCGCAAAGTTGACCATATACAGCGTGACCAAAGCTGACGCATACATCACAAGGATGTTCATATGACCTCGGGCGATCGCGCTGTCAATGGCCACGCCGAGAAGATACGGGGTGACCAGCGACACCGCAATACCCCCCACAGTCGCAATGAGCGACCCTGTTACCAGTCGAGGATAGCGCCCCATGTATGCGACCAGTCGCCAAAACTGTTCCATCTTGAAGGGTTTTTCCAGCGCTTCGTCGTCCCGATAGATAAATGGGGCGCGCAACTCGTCGAATTCCAGCGTCGATTTCATCCCTGTCCTCCTAAGCTCCCGCGTGGTCGAGTTCCGCAGCGGACGCTGCCATGCCGTCGGCAAAGCTGTCGTGATCTTTGAACTGCATATCGAAAATTACCCGGTAGAGCCCGTCTTTCTTCAGCAGTTGATCGTGCGTTCCCCGCTGTACGATGCGACCGTCGTCGATCACAAGTATCTGATCGGCGCGCTTCAGTGAAGAAATGCGATGGGCAATCACAAATGTTGCCCGCCCGCGCATGACGTCCTGGAGCGCATGGCCAATCTCGTACTCTGTTTCCATATCGACTGCGCTGGTGGCGTCATCCAGTATAAGAATGCGCGGGTCGGCAAGGATCGCCCTTGCCAGCGCAATCCGTTGCTTCTGACCACCAGAAAGTCCAAGCCCCCGTTCGCCGACAAGCGTCTGGTACCCCTGCGGCAACTGATCAATAAACTCCGCCGCGTGAGCCAGACGCGCCGCCCGCTGCACATCTTCCATGGATGCGTCAGGGTGCCCATAGGCGATATTGGCGAAAATCGTTGTGGAAAATAGAAACGACTCCTGAAATACTACAGCGACTTGCCGACGCAACGCCTGTAGATCCCAATCACGAACGTCCACGCCGTCGACGAGGACCTGACCGGACGTCGCGTCGTAAAAGCGGGGAATGAGGTTTACGATACTTGACTTGCCCGCGCCGGTCAGGCCCAGAAGGGCCACGGTCCGCCCAGGCGTTACCTCAAAACTGATATTGTGCAGCACGGGATTTCCCTCGTGCACGAGACTCACATTGCGAAAGACCACATGGCCCTGCAGTTGCCCATTGTGCGCTTGCGAAGCGTTGTCCACGGCGCGGGGCGCTTCCAGAATCTCCAGCAGGCGTTCACCTGCCGCCTGCGACTGCGTCCAGGTATTCAGGAGGTATCCCAGTTGCGACATGGGCTGGATAATGTACCACAGGATACTGAGAAACGCGACCAGGTCGCCCAAGGGCATCTGATGGGTGATGACAAAGTATCCACCGACCAGCAGGACCACTGCCACTTCCAGGTTGCCGATCAACTCCATATACGGGAAATAGTTCTTCCACAGATTCGCAGTCCGTATGTTGGATGAAAAATACTCGTTGTTGCGCTCTCCAAAGCGCCTGACTTCGTGGTCCTCGCGGGCAAACGACTTGACCGTGCGCACGCCCATGATGTTCTCCTGCACGGATGTATTGAGATGGCCAAGCTTTTGTCTGACGCTTTTATACGCCGGCCAAAGTTTACTGTCAAAGCGAACTGCCACATACGCGAGGACTGGCATCAGACCGATGACAGCCAAGGTCAACTTGACATTCATGGAAAACATCAGGCCGAGACCGAACACCGTCAACAGAAGAAAGCTGACAATATTATTGAATCCAAATGCCAAAAACTGCCGAAAAGCGTCCAAGTCAGCAGTCAGTCGCGACATAAGATCGCCCGTGTGTACATTGTCATAATAGGAGAATGACTGCGTGTTGAGTTTCCTGTATAGATCATTGCGCAAGTGGTAGGCGGCGTTTATCCCAAAAACCTGGCCAAGATATTGTTGGGCGAAGTTGCAACCGCCTTTTGCCAGCGCCGCGGCCAAAATGATGGCAAGATATAGCCACAGATTCCCGTAAGCGTGACCAAGCACCACCCTGTCGATGATCAATTTGAGCACGTAGGGATAAATGAGTCCGAGAGCCGTTGCCAGTCCTAAAGTCGTCAGACTGATCCACAGATACCCTAGATACGGTTGGTAATAGCCGCGCAGTCTCCCAAATACGGTCACGAAACTTCACCTCCACTTACCGTGTAAGAACTGAGTCTTTCTGCAGTCCTGTGAGATCGAAACGCAAGGTATAATGAAAAAGGGGTTAAGACGAGGTTCACAGTGTCGATGAAGGTCGATGGGATTGATCTTACCTCGCAGACTCCGATATCTCACCCTATAAACTTGCTCATTATTGGTATAATCTTGCCTTTGTAAATGATTGTTTAGGAGTGTATCGGATGCCGCCAACTGATTATTTCTACAGACACCACTCGCACACCCCGAGCGAGACCGCCAAACGGATGTGGTTTTACGTACGTTCGACAGGCTGGTTTGCCTGCAGGCCGGACTACGACATCGCCCGCAAGTCGTTCTACGACTACCAGTTGCAGTACGTCGTCCGTGGCTCCGGACAGGTATACCAACACGGACGGACATTTCCTGTGACCGCGGGCTCAGTCGTATTTTTGGACTTGCGTCAAGAACATCGTTACGCCGCAGACCCACAAGACCCCTGGGAAATCTTATGGGTCCACTTTGGCGGGCGGCAGTGCGCGGATTATTTCCAACTCCTACTGGGCAGCGAGTTCCCTGTCCATACAGTCGAAAACCCTGCAAAAATCACGAAACTGCTTATTCGTCTGTACGAATTGATGGTCAGTCAAGCGCCTGATTGCGAAGTCCGGGCGTCTCATTGCATCACAGGGATCTTGACAGAACTGGTGGCTGGGCGGATGCGGGAAGGCGCGGATGCGCTGTCACTCACACAATCCCCCTTTCCTGACGCGGTGCGCTCTGGCGTGGATTTTATGGAACGTCACTTCTACCAGCGTCTCACATTGGACGCGATTGCCCAGCATATCGCCCTTAGTCCGTTTCACTTTGCCCGCTTGTTCAAGCGAGCGACAGGCATGTCCGTCATGGCCTATCTCTCGCAGATCCGCATCGCGCAGGCCAAAACCATGCTGGTGGACACTGACCTCTCCGTGCGCGACATCGCGGAGAAGTGCGGATTTGCCGATCAGGGGTATTTTGGAAAGCGATTTAAACGCGACGAAGAAGTGACACCCAGCGAATTTCGGGCGATGCACAGACTCATTCGGAGGGAATAGCGTATCCTGCATATCCGGTGAAGCAGGGCGCAGCGATGACGAGTCTCCAACAATCGCGGCGCGGGCCTTGCGACAATGATCACCCATGTGCCAATATGAAGGGTGACCAACAAGGCTTGCAAGGAGGTTTGGCGTTGCACAAATACTGGTTTCACATCGGAACGTTTCCCATTCGGACATACAGCACCTTATTCCTGCTGGCCTTTCTGCTGGGTCTCGGGTTCACGATCTACCTCGCCAAAGTTGAAAACAAGGCCAAATACATTCCCGCCTGGCTTGACTTGGGTCCGATCCTCTTCTTTGGCGGCGTCATTGGCGCTCGCATTTGGCAGGTGTTCTTCTTTGACTGGTCGTTCTACTCCAAAAACCCTGGTCAGATCATTGCAGTTTGGCACGGCGGGCTGTCCATCCAGGGAGGCGTTGTCGGGGCGATCATAGCCGGATTCTTCTACGCCCGGATTAAAAAGATCCCGTTTTGGGCTCTCGCTGACATGGCCGCGCCGGGACTCCTGCTGGCGCAAAGCATCGGGCGCGATGCTGACTTTATGAACGGGAGCGCATACGGTTCACCCACCGGCAGCAACTTTGGCGTGCTGTACCCCGTAGGCACTCTGGCCCGTTTGCAGTACGGCAATCACCCTCTTTGGCCCTCCATGCTATGGGAAGGACAGGCGGACATCATCCTTTTAGGCATCCTGATGATCCTGAAGTTGCGGCGTTGGCCTACAGGTTGGCTTTTTGTCTACTACATGATCAGCTACAACCTTGTCCGCTTCTTTCTTGAGATGTTGCGAGGAGACAGCCCGCGCTTCCTGTTTCACTGGGATGCGGCGCAGTGGACGGCTATGCCCATGGTGGCGGCGGGCATTATCGCTGGAATCTGGCTATGGCTCGCAGAACGCAACAAGAAGACCGACGGACAGAGCACCGCTGCGGCCGATGTGTAGCGACGGTCGCGTGGCTGGGGGCATCGGCGCGGCGCGGGTGTAGCCCCTTCTTCCAAAACTCGACAAGCGCAAAGGCACTCTTTTTCGGGTGTCTTTGCGCTTTTCTTGAGTCAAATCGGAAACATGGCCGCAGCGACGCGTCCGTTGAATCAATCCATTGATTCCTCCGGCATGGCGGCATCCAGGCCCCGGTTCCACACGAACACGACGGCGTTGAGAATCAGAATCGTCATGGTCACGAAAAATACCGCTTTGATCGAATACGCGGCAGCCACCGTACTGCCAATCAGCGGTCCGATGAAATTGCCCAGGAACAATGCGGCAGAATTCATGCCAAACGCCGTCGCTTGAATGCGCTTTGGCGCCAGTTTTTTCACCAGCACGTTCAGTGATGGGATCATTCCTCCGATAAATAGACCGAGCAAAAAGCGACCGGCCAAAAGCATGGGTATGCCCGTCGCTAACGCTTGAGGCACATAAGTTATCGCGGCCATGATCAGGGCAATAGTGAGCACTTTGCGCTGACCGATGCGGTCGCCAAGGCGGCCGAATGCCGGGGCGCCAATGAGATTGGCAATGCCTGACGTCGCCACCACAAGACCCGCTATGATCGCCAGGTGACGACCGTGGTAAATCGTCTTCGCGTAGATCGTGACGATCGGTTCGATGCTCATCATGCCGGCCTGCGTGACGACGGACGCCGCAAACACGGGCAAGAGCAACCGCAGCGCTCGCCAGTCTGTGCCGCCCTTGCGCTCCTGAGTTGTCTTCTCCGGACGTGTTTCCCTGACAAAAAACGCGACGATCAGACTGGCGATCACGAGCATGACGCCCGTGAGATAAAATACGCTGCTGTACCCAACCGTCTCAGCCAGCGCGCCCCCAACGAGGGGTCCGATCAGAGACCCCGCGACAGCCCCGGTCTGCAGCGTTCCTAGAGCCCTTCCGGAATGTTCATTCGGTGTGATGGACGCCTGCAGGGACACACCCATCGAAATGAATCCAGAGAAAACGCCATTAAGAAGCCGCAGAGCGAGCAACTGCCATGGCGCTGTCACCAGCCCCATCAGGGCAGTCACGATGCCCATGCCAAACCCTGCGCGCAACAGCATCGGTTTTCGCCCATGACGATCCGCAAACGAGCCCCAGATCGGTTGAAATACAAAAGAAGTGACGAACTGAGCCGAGAAAATCCACCCCGACCAGTGTTCAATCGCCGACAGCCGATGAACTCCCATTGTCTCGATGTACAATGGAAGAAATGGCACTACCAAACTCATGCCCGCTGTAACAGAAAAGTTGGCAGCCCATAAAATCCATAGCGTTCGCTTCCAGTGCAACTGCCACAACTCCAGGTATCATTTGGCAGCGAGGGGTTATGAGAATTTCACATATTTCGCTACACTAAATAATTTTACAACATTATTAGGCAGGAGTATAGTCTTGCGGCCCTTGGGCGCGACTGCCGGCTGAACTGCCGATAGTCGAACCCAGGGGCCGATAGAAAGAGTTCTGACCGTCCGAGGCGTCGGTATTACAATTGCGTCGATGTACGCATCGACCAGACAAATCGCGGATTAAACCTGCTGGAGCATGAACTGATCCATCTGAGAGACGGTGTTGATGACTTTTGAGTTGGATTCATATCCCGTTTGGGCGACGATCATATTGCTCATATCGCTTGTTAGATTGACGTTCGACCCTTCCAACGCGCCCTGCTGTATCTGACCAGCGGTGCCTGAGCCTGCCGCAGAATAGATCGGAGCCCCGCCCGGCAGCGTTGCCGAGGACGCCTGGTACAGACTATTCCCGGCCTTCACCAATCCGCCGGGGTTCTCGACATTGACCAGGGGAATATAGGCATAGTTGTTCGCTCCTCCGGTAGTAGCGCTGGGAACCGTCACGAGACCGTTCGGCCCAATCGTATAGTTCCCCGGAGTGGGCGTTGCGGCGTTCGGCTCATTAATGTTAATCGCCGCCAGCGCGGGTGGAGTCGCAGACGTTATGGGCCCAGCAGGAGGCGTCGTAGAATTGACGGCGCCGGTTCCCATCACGTAATAACCGTTTGGCGTTACCAGATATCCATTTGAATCCACGCTAAAAGCCCCTGCTCGGGTATAATACAGCGGAGCCGTGGCATTAGGACCCGTCGGGCTCGCGCAGACCAGAAAAAAACCGCCGCCATTGATGGCCAAATTGCTCGGCACCCCACTCACAGTAAGGGAACCTTGCGAGAAATCCGTGTACACAGAAGCGACTTTCACTCCCAAGCCCACCTGAATCGGATTGGTGCCCCCGATTTGCTGCTGCGCTGCGCCACCTGCTGAGCCACTGCTGATCGTCTGGCTCAGCAGATCCTCGAAGATCGTGTTGCCGCTCTTGTAGGCGGTCGTATTGACGTTGGCGATGTTGTTGCCAATGACGTCCATCATTTGCTGAAATGCGTTCATACCGGATGCTGCTGCGTTGAGTGCTGCGGTCAAATGACACCCTCCCCGTCTGAAAAATGTGTCGAGTGGTATACAGCATGTAAGAAATATAGGCTAAATCTACCTGAACAGTATCACAAGCGGACAGGTCAGTCAATTACGTTTGGGAGTGATTGTTTGGGAGTGATCATTGGCGTTCTGGGAATGATGTGCTTGCGAACTCGGAAATGCAGTACTGCTAACCTATATGCCATGGTCCTATTTGTCGAGATCCGAATGAACTCAGGCAACCCCAAAAAGCATCATCGATTTTGATCATTGTGAGGCATTTCACAAAGTGATTGGCCTGCTACAATAACATTGTAGTCATTCCCCGATGAAAGGGTGGGATCGACATGGTCACCTGGTTGCGCAATCATCTGTACGCTCGGTGGATCATGACCATTTTACGCATTTGGCTCGGCTGGCAATGGTTTAACGCCGCAGCCGAAAAAATGGGCTCTCCAGTATGTACTGGCGACAAAGCAGGAACAGCCATCGCGGGGTTCCTGAAGCACGCGGTCAGCTTGAGTCAGGGGGCGCATCCCGGCGTACAGGGATGGTACGCAAGTTTCATCAATGCGACGGCCTTGCCGAATGCAGCGTTTTTCAGCTACTTGGTGTCATGGGGAGAAATGTTCGTCGGATTGGCCTTGATCATCGGAGCATTTACGACATTTGCGGCGCTGATGGGAGCTGTGATGAATACTGCCTATCTACTGGCGGGTACTTCCAGCACGAATCCAAACATGCTCATCATTGAGGTGC
>JAJZEE010000122.1 GCA_021805735.1 Bacillota bacterium | reverse complement strand
GGCGCACTGCGGTACATATAGTGTTTGATTAAAGCCTCAAACACTATATGTGGGATCATAGCGCCTGCTGTGCGGACTTTATCACATGTCCTCTAGGTGCGCTGCAGACTCTGAAGGCAAAAGAGGCAGTCGCCCTGGCGCAGACTTCCATAATTCACATTGCAGATATGGAACCCATCGTCATATAACTGTCCAAGATAATGGGCGGCTTCTCCCGGCGCTGGCACATGTTCCTCCGTATACATTCGGGCGCGGTCTCTCAAGTGAGCATTCTCGACCGACAACTGGCGATTTTCCTCAACAAGATCGGATATCAGCAGTTTTAGGGCGCCAAGGTCCTGATAGAACTCGCCGATTCTTTCCTGGAGAAACTCGACTTGCCTCAGGACAGCCTGTTTGTCTGCCATGGAGATTCCCCACCCGCCTCTCTTGTTTAGCACGTTTCGCCAAGCGTTATCACTAGCGATTCAAGGGCAGCCACAGCGTTGACATGACTCGGAAAGCGCCTGCGCAGTCCAGCCGTCAGGGTCGCGCAGCGCGCAAAATCCAAAACGGGTCTGTGGACAGCGATATCCTCCAGGCTCACAGCGCGATCCGCAAAGACCATGGGCTGCGATCCGCACGCTATGGCAGCCAAGTCTCGAAAGTAGGCGGCAAGCGCATCTACGAAAGCAGACATTTCGTCCGTCGAATAATTCATCTTTGCGATCTTGTCGAATACCAGGTGCCATGCGCGGTGCTCTCCAGTTGCGCAGTATCGTCCCAATTCTAGCACCAGTTCCACACTTTCGGCAAACCGGTCGGGATCGCTGGCAGATTGAAGAGGCGCCCACAAGGACGCGGGGTCAACAGTTCCCCTTTCATGGCTCAACCCCTCCACGCGCAACAGCACACAGCGTGACCGTAAGGTGGCCAACAAGCTGGCGGGACTCGTCGTGAGAAACAGGAAGAGTCTATGCTCACCGGGCTCCTCGACCCATTTGAGTATTGCGTTGGTAGCCTCAATCGTCAATTTATGAGCTTGTTCGAGAACCACAGCCTGCAGGGAAACGCCGCTGATCATCCGGGTATCCTGCCGCCACGCCGTACGCATCTGGGCAATCTTAAGAGACGCCCCATCTGGCTGCAGCCAGGCGACCCCCACATGATTGCCGCTTGCAAGCTTGAGACAACCCGCGCACGATCCACACGATTCGCCGCCTGCCCCTACCTCGGAACAAAACAGCGAAGCCAGCACTGATGCGGCCGCCGCCTTGCATGTCGACATATCGGAAGCCGCCAGTATATAGGCATGTCCAAGCCGATTTTGGATATATAATCGGTATAGTCTTGATGTCATTGTCTGAATATCCATGTTTTGGTGACTCCCTAGGTGCGCAAACTCACAAGCATCCCTTTAACTTCACCGACGAGTCGAAGCATTGTCAGAGAATCGGCCTGTCTCTCGACGATCGCCTGCCACATGTCGAGGAGACGACGATCTATTTCTTCTACAGTAAGGTACTGTTTCTGCCTTCCCTGATTGTCCCTGGAAACCCCGCCGCGAACGGACAGGCTGCGCCGAACCACGGCATCCACGACCTTCGCGACGGCCTGGCGGTAAGCGCGCACAGCGTCGAGCGACTGAACCTTGACCAAGGAATCACCGAGTCGGACCACCGTCTCAAACATGAGGTCAATGTCGCGACGCGCAAGATCGTCCTCCGAGGCCAGCAAAGACATCACAAACCCATCGGCGTTCCCGGATTTCACGAGGGTCGTTCCCTGATGCCTGCTGCCCCGCACACCGGAACGCGAAGATCGTTCAACCTTCACGATCGAATCCCCCCTGATGGATCAAAACTGTTCGAAGCGATCCACCCGGATCACGAACACTGTCGCTCCTCCCACTTGCACGGAGACGGGATATGACACAAATGACTCTACCTGATTGCCAATGGGAGTCAGGGGAGTAACCAACTGCTCCCTGGCCCGACAGCTTTGTTTGATGTGAGCAAGCACTTCGTCGACCCGGGAATCCTCTACACCGATCATAAATGTGGTGTTTCCCGCCCGCAGGAATCCCCCCGTAGAGGCCAGCTTGGTCGCCCGGATTCCCGCCTTGATCAATCTGTCCGATAATCTGGTTACATCTTTGTCCTGAACCACCGCAAAGATCAATTGCATGGTGGGTTCCCCGCTCTCTGAGTCAATTGTGATACGGCATTCCAGACTCGTTCTGCCACGTCATCCGCTGTACCGACACCATCAACAGAAATCACGCGCTCAGGGAACATAGCGCACACATCATGCAGCCCGTTCCTGACCCGTTCGAAAAATGCCGTTCCCCGTCTTTCGATGCGATCCCCCCGTGACGCACTCCGAGCAGCGAGCCGCTCTTCGGCGAGTTTCACCGGGATGTCAATGATCACTGTAAGATCCGGCAGCAAACCGCTGATGGCGGGACCGTTGACTTCACGCACGAACTCGGGACTCATGCCCTGAGGCGCCATCCCATACCCTTGATACACGACACTCGCATCCACATAGCGGTCACACACCACCACGAGCCCCTGTTCAAGCGCCGGAAGGATCACCTTACGAACGTGTTCCGCCCGACTTGCCGCGTACAGATATACCTCGGCAGCAGGAGTCATCTCGGTCGCCGGATCAAGCAACAGCGCCCGGATGGCATCACCGATGGGCGTGCCTCCTGGTTCCCGGGTTCGGATATGGGCAATCCCCTGCTGCCGCAAGCGATCGCACAGACGATCCGTTTGGGTCGTCTTTCCACATCCATCGATTCCCTCCATGGTGATAAACCATCCTGTCTTACCCAGGATTATACCTCCTAGCGAAAACGTCTGCCTCTGCCCCGGAAAATCGTTCGTCCCTGCCAGCCGGATTCATATGCTGTGCCCCTGCTCAGACACGGCTGCGCCGAACTCGCGACGGGCACAGCATATGATTCCGGCCAAGCGGGTTTTTCATGCCGGTTGTTGGTGGCGCGCAGCGGATCTACTCCCAACAGCGAACTGCGGGTTCCTCTGAACCTGCGACTCCGTCCACGCGAACTCCTTGATCCAACATTGCCAGTATCATCTCGCACACCGACAACGACAGCGTCTCGCCCTCCAATACACAGGGTATTCCGGGCGGATATGGCGTGAGCGACACCGCCATGCGTTTCCCGATCGCCGCGCGCAAAGGCAGGGTCATGACCGCGGATGGACCGGCTTCCTGCGCGTCAATCAACACCGCTTCCGAGGTCCAGTTTGCCAAAATCTCCGAGTTTTCAGGGAGACGAACCCGCTCAGCGCGGCCTTCTTCAGCCAAAGCGCGCAACGCTTGAAACACCGTGTCCACATCTCGCTGCGAATTGGCGTACGACCATGCGAACAAAACTTGATTCTCATGAACAAGCTCTGCGAAGATGCCAAATAGCTCACGCAACACGCGTTCCGTTTCAAACCCTGACATCCCCAGCAACGAAGTGGTGATCGTCCACTTGAATGGATCCTGCCTTCCGCTATCGACGCCAGCATTCACCAACCCCGGCAACACCGCCTCCAGTTGCCCGGCGGCCGCGCCCAGTCGCATCATCGCCTTGCCAATGCGCTGCGGACCATCAGCCGCCAGCTCCGCGCGCGCGCAATCCAGCGAAGCCAACAACAGATACGAAGGCGAACTGGACTGCACAACTCGCAGCCAATCGCGTAAGCGATCAGGGTCAACGCGCGTGCCATTCAGGTGGAGGAGGGCGGTTTGCGTGAGTGCGGGAAGCATCTTATGGGCACTCTGCACAACGATATCCGCCCCGGCCTGCACCCCGGATATTGGCAACTCTGGATGAAAGGATAGGTGCGCCCCATGCGCCTCGTCCACGATAACCGGGATATTGTTCGCGTGAGCAAGGCGAACAATCGCCGGAAGATCTGAAGTGATTCCATGATACGTTGGACTAACCACTACTATGACTGAGACGCGCGGGAATTCCTCAAGGGCGCGCGCAATTCGTTCAGGTGGAACCGCTCCTGGCACGCCGTACGGAGCCGGCTCCGGCGTCACCACGATCGCTTGGGCGCGGGCAAGTTTTAAACCGTGCCATACCGACTGGTGTGCATTGCGCGGAACCAACACCTGATCCCCGGGTCGAAGTGTGGCGAGCAGGGCTGCGAGGTTCCCTGCCGTACTGCCCCCAACCAGAAAAAATGTACGATCACTGCCCCAGGCCCTGGCAGCCAGTTGTTCAGCATGCAGGATCGCGCCCCGGGGAGCGTGCAAATCATCAAGACCTGGCAATTCAGTTGCGTCCAACCGTGCAAGGTATCGCGCATAGGAGGCAAACTGATCTGGCAGTCCCTCGCCAGCTTTGTGCCCTGGCACATGCACGGAGACACGTTCCTTCTCCCAATGCCGCAGCAATGCATCCCATATAGGCGTCGCCGTCTGTGTGTGTTCCATCATACGTTCAGTATACAATTTCGCGGCGGACAAACGGAATCCTTCCATAACACCGTCTGAATTGCTCCCTGACCAAACAGTGCTAGGAGAATGAGGATCCTGGCGGCTGATCCATTTCGAGACCGATCAAATCAAGCCACAGGGCCCTCAGGCGCTCGACAAAATAGTCGTAAAGATCATCCTCAACGCTGGTGTTCACAATCTCTTCTTCGCATTCGGAGCAAATAAACTGCGAGAGGATATGGATGCCATTGCTGCATGAACATTCACAAATCATACACACGTAAACGTCGTCCTCATTCATCAGATTCACTGCCCTCTAGTTTTTCCGTCTAGCAACCAGTATACCTCTCTAGCGAGCGGCTTATACGAGGATCATTCCCCGTTTGCGCAGCACGCAAACCACTGTATGCTCACGAAGGTGTTGCGGCTACAGCTATGCTATACTACGTACAGTTCCGGTGATATCGTTGTGAGGAGTGCGAATCATTTGTCCGAACAGGCGGAGGAAGGGAAATTCGGGCGCGGAACGTCGTCAATGGTAACGGCTGTATTTGTGTCGAGGCTTCTTGGACTGCTGTTTATCATACCGCTGCAAAATATCATTGGCGGATACGCGTACGGGATTTATTATCTGGCCTACCCATTGTATACTGTCATGCTGACGCTTTCCACGGCTGGTTTCCCTCTCGCCCTGTCTAAAACCATCAGCGACTTGTCGGCGCACGGCAAACACAAAGAAGCGGGCGCCACTTTCCGCATCGTGGGTCGCTCCATGCTGTTATTTGGCTTGGGCGCGTTTCTGCTCATGTGGTTTCTGGGCCCGCTCTATCTACAGATGGCCTTGCCCCATCCCGATACCACGCAGATACAGGCGGCTCTGCCCGCAATCAGGGCTCTCGCGCCTGCACTGATCGTGTTGCCGCTTATGAGCGCGATGCGGGGCTATCTGCAAGGATATCTGCGCTTTCAGCCCTCCGCGGCTTCTCAAGTCATCGAGCAGATCGCTCGCGTGGGCGTCATACTGATCGGCGTATTGATCGCTGTAGAACTGGGATCCGGTCCGCCTGTCACGGCGGCCGTGGCTACCTTTGGCGCCGTCGCTGGAGCAGTTCCCGCGTTTTTGCTGTTGCGCAAAGCCGTCATCCGAGTGCGAAAAGAGATGAATCGGAAATCTCGGTACGCCTCCAGGTCCCGACTAAAAGCCGGACACGTCCTGTGGCGACTTCTGATGTACTCGATGCCCATCGCGATGGGCACTCTTATCCTCCCTCTGTCGCAACAGATAGACGCATGGACGGTGCCGCGCGGATTGATGGCCAGGGGCCTCACCTTCATGGCGGCCACCATTCAGTACGGAATCTACAGCGGTGAAGCTCTCAAGCTGATTCAACTCCCGCTATCCTTTGCCAATGCGATTGGCGTTGCCGTTTTGCCAGGGCTAACCGAGGCGCTGTCGCTCGGCAACAACTCACTCGCGAAAGATCGCCTCGTCATGACATTGCGCATGACAGCTTTCATTACGTTACCGGCCGCCGCGGCGCTGAGCATACTCGCCCTGCCGCTCAATATCGCCCTGTTTCGTTCGTCCGCGGGAACCGGAGCCATCGCCCTGGCGGGCCTGATCAGCATCTTTAGCGCTATTGAACTGGTTTCCACCTACATCCTGCAGGGATACGACAAGTTTTACACTCCTGTCGGGCACATGGCCATCGGACTCCTGATAAAACTGGCGCTCAATATAATCCTGGTTCCGATCTTCGGCATTAACGGCGCAGCCATGGCCAGTGTGGTGGGCTATATGATTTCATCGTGGCTCAATATGGGGGCGATCCGAAGGGTCACCGGCGTTCGAGTATCCATGCCGAGACTGTCCTGGCGAACCATGGTCGCCACTGTTGCCGCCGGGCTGTGGTTGTACGCCATTGAACGGCTGTATGTGAGTTCACTCGTATGGATTCCCGCTCTGCAACAGTCGCGCCTGTTTTCTCTGGGAGTCGTTCTGGTGGGACTCGCAATCGCCGGACCCGTTTATCTCGGTGTGGCGCTTCTGGTCCGCGCCGTAAACGCTCGGGAACTGTCGCGCATGCCCGTGGTAGGACGTTTCTTCGCCTGATGATTGTCTGGTCTAGAGAATCCATCTTTGCGCTACAGCAAGCGCCGCAATCCCCGGAAGCCCCAGAACGCTGGCCACCCCTGCCGTTGCGAAGTTCAGAGGAACGTGAAACCCATAGGATTTCCCGATATAGTCGATGACCACGAGGCCCAGACACCCGATCACCAAATTGCGGAGCAACCCGCCCATAAACGCCATCGGATCCTTGGCCACTTTTAAAATAATGAACAGCAGCAACACGACTGCCAACCCGATCCACAGCATCGGCGACACAGACATGCTGATTCCCCCCATTCGAACATTCCTGCCATGTCCACTCGCCTAAACGCCCGGTCGCCTTGCCGACTGGTCAGACGGCGGTGTCACTACGCCAGACCGAGGCTTTAGCCAAGGTTGGACCGCTCCCTGGAAATCGACCGAGAGCTGCAATCTCCGCGCCACCCGCATCAGTCCCTCATAGCGCATTTCCGCGGCGTTCAGCAAATAAACGGCATCATCGACGACATTCGGTTCAACGGCATTGTTGAACTGCTGCATCGCAAGCTCCCAAGCCGCATGCGCCTTGGCAATCTCTTCGAGCAGTTCTTCATTCTGCCGTTCTGAATACCTGTCTTCCTTCCCAAGCATGTCCAAATCATCCATGGCCAGCCCTCTACCTTCATGTTGCGAATAGTAGAGTATAGTCTGCTGGCCTGAACAATATGACACAACCTAAGCATACATAGCCCGCATTAAAGAGGACGGCGAAATTCAAACGCCCTGGCGAGAGTCATCTCATCCGCGTACTCCAGATCGCCTCCGACCGGCAACCCATGCGCGATGCGCGTCACCGCAAGCCCGTCGAACCCGTGGGCAAGCCTGGCGATATACTGCGCGGTCGCCTCCCCCTCAATCGTTGAGTTTGTGGCGAGAATGACCTCTTTCAAATGGTCGTCCGCCATGCGCACAAAGAGTTCCCGTAAATGCAGCTGATCGGGACCCACACCGTCAATCGGAGAGATGGCGCCGCCCAAAACGTGGTACAATCCCTGATACGTCCGCATGCGCTCAAGCGCAATCACATCTTTGGTATCTTGCACTACACAAATGGCGCCGCGATCCCGGATCGGATCGCCACACACGGCGCAGGGAGAGACATCAGTGACAGCACAGCATTGCTCGCACAACGTGAGTCCGTGCTTGACCTGGCGCAAGGCGCCAATCAGCGTCTCCACCTGATCTTCCGGCAGCGAGATGATGTGGAACGCCAACCTCTGCGCCGATTTCGGTCCAATGCCCGGCAATCGGCCAAACTGTTCGATAAGGATGACGATTGGTTCAGGGAAGCCGTTCATCAAAAGAGACCGGGGATGTTAAATCCCTTCGTATATTTGCCCATCTGCTCTTCGACCATAGCCTCTGCCTTTTGTTCAGCATCGCGCAGGGCAGTCAAAATCAGGTCTTCCAGCATGTCTACATCGTCTTTGTCAACCACTTCGGGTTTGATCTTCACGCTTTGCACCTTGCGATGACCATTGATCTCAACCCGAACGACATCGCCGCTTGCCTGGCCAACCACCGTCATGCCGCCAAGAGCCTCCTGCGCCTTGGCCATATCCTCTTGCAGTTTCTTCGCCTGTTTCATTAACTGATTCATGTTTTTCACTAGACAATCTCTCCTCTGACTATACTGTAAATCCAGATTGGGTCCTCTGCCTTCATCCTAAGCAGCGCTTGATTACTCTGATGCGGCGCACAGGCGATCTATTCATCAACGATGGTCACTCGGTCTTCACCGATCAATTCTATCACTTTTTTGATCCATGGTTCATGTTTGGCGCCCTCTGGCGACTCGCTCTCCAGCGGATCCAGAGGTCTCTGGACAAGTTCCCACTGTTGCTCAAGGACACTGACAAGCGCAAGCGAGCGCGCGGCGTATACAGACAGGACGGTCTCGATCACCTCTTTGTGGGGACTGCGCATGACTGTCTCTGCATGCACAGTCGCTTTAAATGCCACCACGATCTGTTCGCCGTTCACAGCCACAGGGCGCCCCGCATGCAGCCAGGCGCGCGATTGCACACTGCGTTTTTTCACGTCTTCCAGTATACTTTGCCACTGCGTCCGGAGTTGTTCAAGGCAGGACAGATCACTCTCCGACATCGTTCCGGACGCCGGCGGAGAGGTCTTTTTCAAAACTCCCTTCCGACGATCCGCGGCCTCTGTGGAAACGGTCTCCAGGCCCACCGCTTCTTCTCTGACAAGAGGCCCCGACGGTCCCTGCAAAATCGGAGGCGCTGGTTCATTGGCGGTTACGGTTGAGCCTGCCGGAGCATTCCCCTGACCGCGCTTCAACTGCTGTTCCAGACCGCTCACCCTCTTTTTCAGGCGATCCAGTTCCTCGCGCAATGCGCCATAAGACGGGATGTCTTCAGCGCTCTGTGACGCCTGTGCAGTGAACGATGCACTCGTCAGTGACAAGAGCCCTATTTCGACAAAGAGACGAGCCTGTGTTTGAAACCGCAACTCCGTCTGCACCACAGCAAGTCTCTCGACGACAGCCAGAAAAGCAGACATGGCTGCACGTTGCGCAACGACTGGAAACGCCGGATCGTACTGCGCGCGCTCATCGGCATCCATGCCTCTCGTCCCACTCTTCTGCATAATGGCATCGCGTCCATATGACAGCATATCGTTGACCAGTTGGGCCGCGTCGATGCCTTTGCCCCACAGTCCAGACAATAACCGCAACAGGCCCCCCTGTTCACCGCCAAACAGGCAGCTATAAATTTCCCCAATCCGCTCACTCGATACTCCACCCAGCACTTCTGACACCTGTTCGACGCCAACCCGAGCATCTGCGAATGAAAGGGCCTGATCCAGTAGAGACAGCGCGTCGCGCAGACCGCCTTCCGTCGCTCTGGCAATCTGCCACAAGGCAGCGTCTTCTACGTCTGCGTCGATGGTTTGGACTACCCGCCGCAAGTGCCTTACGACCAGTTCGCCTTTGACCCTGGAAAACTCGAACCGCTGACACCGCGACGCGATCGTGGCGGGCACCTTGTGAATCTCCGTCGTCGCCAACACAAAAAGACAATAGTCGGGCGGTTCCTCAAGCGTTTTTAGCAGTGCATTAAACGCTTCCTGCGTCAGCATGTGAACTTCATCAATGATGTACACTTTACGACGGATCTCCGTCGGGGCATATCTCACCTGCTCAAGCAAGCTTCTGATCTCTTCAATGCCACGATTTGACGCCGCATCCATCTCCACAACGTCCATCACGCGCGCCAGGGAGATTCCTCTACACGCCGCACAATCGTTGCAAGGCTCCACGCCGTCCGGGTTCTCGCAGTTCACAGCCTTGGCGAGAATCTTGGCGAGACTCGTCTTGCCTGTGCCGCGAGGACCGGAAAACAGATACGCGTGAGCCAATTTGCCAAGCCTAAGCGCATTGGTCAACGTCGTAACGACGTGCTCCTGACCCACTACGTCGGAGAATCGCTGTGGGCGCCATTCCCTGTATAGAGCGATATAGGACACGTATGTTCACTCCTTTACCGCTGGCAACAGCACTGAGAATGTCGTTCCAAAGCCCTTTGTGAACACCCGTATTTCTCCTCCAAGATCCGCAACGATTCGTTGGCAAATGGCCAAACCCAAGCCTGTACCGTGCTCCTTCATCGTGAAAAACGCGTCAAAAATACGATCGATCATATAGGCAGGTATGCCAGGCCCCGTATCGGTTACGTCGATTCGAACCGAACTCGCGACGGCGTCGTACTCCACCGCCAAGGTCAGAGTACCGCCGCCCTCCATCGCATCAAGGGCATTGCTGACGAGATTCATGAGCACCTGTCGAAGCATGTTTCGGTCCACCCGAATGGGCGGCGTCTCCTGAATCGCTGTTTGCACCGCAGTCTTGCGCATCAGTGCTTCGGGCCTAACGATGGCAGCGGCGTCTTCCAGGATTTGTCCAGGCGACAGTATCTCCATGATCATATCGGTCGGCTTTGTCAACATCAGCATCTGATTCACAAGTTGGTTCACGCGATCAATTTCCGCGAGCATAAGCCGTATGTAATCCTGATGTCTATCTGTACCACTGTTCATCAGATCGATTTCCAACAACTGCAGAAATCCCCTGATCGACGTGAGTGGATTCCGGATCTCATGAGCAATGCCAGCCGCGATCTTGCCCGTCGTCGCCAATTTGTCGTTGCGCACAACCTGCGCCTCAATCGTCAACAGGTTATCAATCTCGCGACAGACAAACAGCCACCCTTCCGGTTTATCCCCGACCATCATGACCTGTGCGTCCACGAGCAAATGGACAAGGTGATAGTTCCTTTCAAAATGCGCGAGACGTGACCGATAGTCTTCTTGATTGGTAAGAGTTTTTTCAAATAGGGCAAGCATCGGGGGAAACGCGCCCAGCACGGTTTGCAGAGGTTGACCGGAATGGGCGAGCGGAATGCCCATAATCTTCGCGAACGTCGGATTGTACTGGATGATCAGACGATTTTGTTCAATGTACACGAAGGCAAT